>QQUB01000906.1 GCA_008501835.1 Bacteroidota bacterium | reverse complement strand
TTTCAGAAATGTGTTTGCGGGCTTTTTGGGCAGTCTGCCGCTTGCCTTTGCTGTGGTTTGCACTTTTGGATTTATGGGCTGGGTCAATATCGACTTGAATATTGCTACAGCATTATTGTCCTCTATTTCAATCGGGTTGGGTGTCGACTATACCATTCATATGTTCTGGAGGCTAAAAACTGAATTGAAAGCAGGCGCAGATATCAAATCTGCAGTCATCACCAGCCTTGGGACTAGTGGACGGGGGATTGTCATCAATGCTTTTTCGGTTATCGTTGGGTTTTCCGTTTTGTTCTTGTCGGCATTCCCGTTGATCAGATCATTTGCCCTTTTGATCATTTTGTCGATCATTCTTTGCCTGGTCTGCGCATTGATCCTGATACCGGCGATCTGTTTATTGTTCAAGCCAAAATTTTTGTCAACATAAAAAATTGAAAAAGAAATGAGAAGTTATTTAATCATATTGCTTTTGTTATTCTCCACAGTTTCCCTTCACGGACAAACTGCCCGGGAGATCAGTGATAAGGCTGCTGATGTTATGGAATTGAGTTCCATGGAAATGGTCTCTACACTCAAGATCTATGATCAAAAAGGTCGGGTCAGGGTTAGAGAAATCGCTACGGCTACACGAAAGTTTGGTGACGTTTCCAAAACCATGATCAAGTTTCTGTCTCCTGCTGATGTCAAAGGCACGGCAATGTTGGTTTACGATTATGAGAATGAGGCCGACGACATGTGGATATACCTGCCTGCGTTAAGGAAAACGAGAAGGATCGTGAGCCAGGAAAGAGGAAAAAGTTTTATGGGATCTGAATTCACCAATGCGGATATGAGTAAACCTGACATGGATGATTTTACTTATAAAAAACTGTCAAAAGAAACTTATGAAGGCAAGCTCTGCTGGAAGATCGAATCTTTATGTAAAAATGAGGACATTGCCGATGAGCATGGTTTTAGCAAAAGGATTTCCTGGATTGAGGAAAATACCTTGTTGGTGTACAGGATCGAATTCTATGATAGTTACGGGGAATTGCATAAAGTACAATACATAAAGGACTATAAAAAGCAGGCTAATGGGAAGCACTTTGCCTTTTATATGGAAAAAGAAAATGTTCAGAACGGCCGAAAGTCGGTAATGACCGTCAATAAGTTTCAGTCGAGCTCCGCTATGAAGGAAGGAGCTTTTGCACCGGCAATGTTGAATAAATAGAAAGTGTCTGGAAAATGGAGTTTGAAATAATTGGCAGTTCTAATTAACTCTTCAGGGAGTTTATTTCTTGTTAATGAAAATTTATTGAGTACCTATGGCACTCGGAGTGTTTTTACAGGTTGAGTTTTACCTATATGGTCGTCCCGATGGGACTCATTAATATCTTTGATTGATCAATTATGATGCTAATGAAACCGCTTAAACGCATTTACCAGCCTATCCGGTAACTCCTCATTACAGGCTTTTTTATAGTCGTTATAGGAACAGGGAACCAGGTAGTGACGTTGGTATTTCTTATTACTCATCACCGGAATCTGCAACCACCATCGTCCGCTGCGCTGACTTTTCCAGAAAACGATTTGTTCATGCTGGAAATTGACGATATATTCCACTAATCCTTTGGTTGAAACAGGGAAGTCATTTTTGCGGTTAAAATATCCGTCAATGAAGTACCAGATCATTTGTGCGATCACTTCTGCCGTTTGTTCATCGCCATAGTCTTGATGTTCAAACCCATACACGCCAAAGGAACGTAATTTGTCACTCATGCCTGCATAACGAGCGATACGACAAGCTTCTTCCACGGTAAATCCGGTTGGAGTATTTCTGTTTTGAGCGGGAACTTCAGCCTGCTTCAGTGCAGATAGATTAAACCCAAGCAAGTCGGCGTCGCGGACCACAGGTTCCAGTTCGCTCAGGTTGTTGCGGGCGTCTCCAAGACCGACGTATTCAAAGTTCCATTTATCAAATAACTTTTTGGATTCGGGGTTGATATAATGGCGCTGGCAACCGACAATTCCCAGATGGAAAAGATGTGATTTTTTCTCGGTGAGGATCTCATCAAGGTACATGGCCCCCGGCCCGTCGGGGTCGCCGGTAAATGGAATTGTATCGTCCACCAGTGCAACATTGATCATTTCCTTAAGGCTTTTAAAGGCTCTGTATTGCGGAGCTATAAAATCAGCTGATGTGCCGATGAGGATAGGGATTATTTTTCCTTCCAGTAACTCTTTGATGAGTGGGATGATAAAAGCGTGAGAACTTTTTTTGAAATTGCCAAGATCGGCAATATTTAATCCGGGGAAAGGAAAACTCATCCGGTAGAGGGACCGACGCACAATGTCAGCTTCTTTTGAGCCAATGCCGATGATGGCCAGTTTGGTGTCAGAAAGATCGGGAACCTCACTTGTAAAGGCATCGATATGGGCACCGATCTGGAATTGTTGAAAATTTTCTTCTTTGAAAGGATCCGGTGTAATTGGAGAAAGCCAGTTTTCGAGCATCGATTGTTTGTTTTATGCAAAAATATAAAAAAGGCTCATCGTTTTCTTTTTTGAAATAATTCTGTCTTTTTTTGCGGAGGATTTATTGCCGGAAACCCTTCAGGATGAGGGTTGAACAATTCCGTTTGCAATTTGTTAAAACTCTCCCGTTAAGCAGGGTACGGGTGCAGTTTTGGTCGAAAAATTGTAAATTGCAATAAAAAAAATCAAACATTCTGAGGTTTCTAACGTATTACAATATTTGAGAATATTTTAGTGACTGTTTAGAAGTGATTAGTAACTATAGACGTTACTTTAGCCGGAAAATAATTAACTCATGCTCAAGCAGACGATAAGTCAGAAGATGCTGCAGAAGCTGTCGCCTCAACAAATTCAGTTGATGAAATTGTTGCAGATCCCGACAGTCAATCTGGAGCAGCGCATCAAGGAGGAGCTGGAAGTCAATCCAGCCCTGGAAGAAGGTGTGCAGGAGGATGAGTTTGGCAGTTTGGACGAACCTATCGAGGATGATTACGATGATTTTACCGAACAGGATGCGGAGCAGGAAGCTTTTGAACTGGATGATTATCTGAACGATTACCTGGAGGACGATCCGGTTTCCTATAAGCTCAAAGGAGATGCTTATTCTGCTTCAGAAGAAGACGATAAAACCATTCCGGTGGCTGTTCAGAACTCTTTCCATGATCATCTGGAAAATCAATTGGGTCTGTTGAAATTTGAAGAGGAGAACGATGAAGTCATTGCTCTTCAGATCATAGGTTCTATTGATGAGGACGGTTACCTCAGGCGCGATCCGGCTTCCATAATGGATGACCTGCTTTTCGCCCAGAATATTTTCACTACGGAAGAAAAGATCAACGAAATTCTGGCGTTGATCCAGAAGTTTGAACCACCCGGCACCGGAGCGAGAGACCTTCAGGAGTGTCTCATTATCCAGTTGGGACTCAAACTGGATAATGTTCAATATAAAGATGCCAGTCAGGCCGCGGCCATGGATCTTGGGTTGAAGATCCTTCGGGATCATTTTGATGAGTTTGGTAAAAAACATTACGAAAAACTCATGCGCAAGATGGATGTTCCCGCCCAGGACCTCAAGGAAGCCATCGAAGAGATTACTAAATTGAATCCTAAGCCTGCGAGTGGATTTACCAGTTCCGGGCCAAGGAATTTGCAATACGTTGTACCTGATTTCATAATTACCAACCGCGAAGGTGAATTGATTCTCACCTTGAATTCCAGAAATGCTCCCGATCTGCATATCAACGACCAGTATATGGATATGCTGAGAAGTTACCGGGCTGCTCAAAAAGGTAAAAAGGCGAATAAGCGAGATAAAGAGGCAGTACTTTTTATCAAACAAAAGATCGACTCCGCCAAATGGTTTATCGATGCCATCCGTCAGCGGCAGCTTACGCTGCACAATACGATGTATGCCATCATGCAATATCAGTATGACTTTTTCCTCTCTGGAGATCAAAAGAAGCTGCGGCCGATGATTCTCAAAGATATTGCAGACATTACCGGCCTGGATATTTCTACCATCTCGAGGGTAGTCAACAGTAAATACGTTCAAACGGAATTTGGTACCAAATTGCTCAAAGACTTTTTCTCAGAATCCCTCCAAACCAGCGACGGAGCAGAAGTCTCCACCCTTGAAGTCAAAAAGATCCTCAAGGAAATGGTTGAGGGAGAAAACAAGCGAAAGCCTCTCTCCGACGAAAAACTCAAAAACATCCTCCAGGAAAAAGGCTACAATATTGCCCGCCGAACGGTAGCTAAGTACCGCGAGCAGTTGAGTATTCCTGTGGCGAGGCTTAGGAAAGAATTGTAGAATAGATTTGCTGCTTCCTTTTTATTTCCACAACTTCTACATTCTGCGGTTGGATATTCGATATTTTGCGGTTCTGACACGTTGATTCAACTTTCTTAAGTTATTCCTTCTATCATTCATCACTACAGTTTTCCGGCAAGCGATACGGAACCGCAAAACAGCAGAATGTCCAATGTAAAATGTAGAAGTTTTTATTCATCCCACCCCCAATCCGCATCTCTCCTCAAAATTCATTATATTGGTTTTCCTAAAATATATCGATATGACTCCAGGACCTTTAGTTGGCACCGCAGTAGGTTACTTGGTTAGCAGTATTAAAAAAAGTAAAGGCGGCGAAAAAGCTGCCTAGGAAATGTCAACCGCCATATGGGATTGGGTACGTCCCCTCTTCCTTAAAGACGACGAACCTATTACTGATTTGAAAGCTGATCCTGACGACCAGGACAATCAGGAGGCTGTGGCTATTAAGGTCAAAAAACATTTAAAGAAAAACCCGGATGCTTCCGGAGATCTCGAATCAATCATCAAAGCGCTTCAGGAAGCGGGAGAGGAACCTTCCAGTGTGAAGATCACTCAAATTCATTATGGCACGGGGGATAATGTTGGAGGAGACAAAATTGTCAATGGTTAAAACATCTGCCCTATGGACCAAAAACATCATGGGCAGGGAGATAATGTTGCCCGGGATAAGATTGAAAACATCGGGACAAAAATTGTCCAGTATGAAAGCAAACGGGAAGTTCCCCGCCTGCTCACCAAATTGCCTTCTCTGTCGGATAAGATCATTGGCCGGGAAGAGGAATTAAGTTCCCTTTTTGATACGCTCGAGACTTCCCAACGGGTGGTGCTGATGAATGGCATGGGGGGCATTGGCAAAACTACTGTGGCTACAGCCTTTGCCAACCGTCACCGGGATAAATATACCCACATCGCATGGGTAGAACAACTGGGTGATTTTTCGAATGATTTAGGTTCTAATAAAGTCCTCGCCCAAAACCTCGGTATTCCCCTCTCCGGAGATCCAACATCCGATGCTCAGATAATCCTCAATGCCATGTCTAATCTTGGCGGCAAATCCCTTCTTGTATTGGATAATGGGGATGAACAATTACAGCAATTCAAGGATTATTTTCCAAAAGCACCGGATTGGCATGTACTCATCACTTCCCGGCAAGAAATGTCTTTTGCTAAAAAGGTGGCGTTGGATTTTCTTAATGAAAAAGAAGCACTGAATCTCTTTTATAGTCATTATGATTTGGATGAAGATGATGAAACAGCCAGTGAAATTCTCAGAACAGTTGATTTCCATACTTTGACCATTGAGGTGTTCGCCAAAACTGCTCAAAATCTGGAAATCACTCCCTTGAGGAAACTGAGAGATTTACTTGAACAAAGGGGGGTGAAAATTGGCAAACCGGTCGACTTCAGTGCTATTACACATAGTAAAGAAGATCAGATCAAACAGCTTTTTCCTTATCTGGAAGCTATTTTTCAATTGCCGGATATGAGTGAGGATGAGGTGTTTTTGTTGAAGCAGTATATTGGATTGCCGCCTATTTTTCTTAGTTGGGATATGATTACTTCTTTACTTGATATTAAAGATGAGGATGAAAGTGTTTGGGATTCTAATTTGATGGCAAGGAATTCTTTACGGAAAAAAGGGTGGATTATCTATGATGAAGAGCAGCAGGCCTTTAAAATGCATCGGATTATTCAGGATGTTTTAGTGGATAAATTGAAGCCTGAATTTGAAGATTTGGAAACTTTGGTAAACAATATTACTGACTTGCTTTATCTAGATGAGGTTAAAGAAAATCCTGTAGATAAATTTCAATTTATACCTTTCGGAGTTCGGATTTTACAGGTTTTCCCAGATCATGAACATGAAGATTTTGCTGTTTTCGTATCCAATCTTGCTGTTGTTTATCGGAACTTAGGAGAATATGAAAAAGCGCGGGATTTACATCAAAAGGTGCTGGAATTGGACATTCGCAATTATGGAGAAGACCATCCCTCTACGGCGAGAAGTCGTTCGAATCTTGCGGTGGTATATCAGAATCTTGGCGATTACGAAGGCGCACATTCCTTGTTGGAAAAGGCGTTGGAATCGGACATTCGCAATTATGGAGAAGACCATCCCTCCACGGCGATAAGGCGTTCGAATCTTGCGTTGGTATATCAGGATCTTGGCGATTACGAAGGCGCACGTTCCTTATTGGAAAAGGTGCTG
>QQUB01000063.1 GCA_008501835.1 Bacteroidota bacterium | reverse complement strand
ATTCCTCATCTACCAATGAGGTTACGTTGTGGCTGACAATTTCTCACGCTGCAAGCTCTCACATCACCTGAGGAGAACTACTACCGCTTACCGACCAGCCGCCGCCAACGTAATTCATACCATCAGGGATATAATCAGTCACTTCAACATTGGTTGCATCCAACGTACCTTCATTGGTCACATGGATTTCGTACTCTACAGTGCTGCCTGGTACAAACGGACCATTACTCAACAGATCCTTATCCAGAGCAAGGTCAAAGGTTTGTTCAACCGTAATCGGTTCGCAATCGAAATCATCCTCATCATCCGGATCATTATTCGGATTCTGATCAGGTGTACTGTCTTCATCCGGCAAATCGAGTGCATTATCATCTTCACTGATCTCTGCACAATTCAATAACATTGTCCCCTGGTAATCATCGTCTATACTCAGGGTAATATTCAGTGTAGTAGTTTCGCCTGAAGCAAGACTGGAAATTATCTGAGTGGCAATTCCGCCATTGACCGTCCAGCCGCTGCCGACATAACTCATGCCATCGGGAATGTAATCCGTCACTTCGATATCTGTGGCGGTCAAAGTTCCCTGGTTGGTAACACTGATCTGGTATTCAACATTACTTCCAGGAACAAACGGTCCAATATTTAGTAATGCTTTATCAAGTGCCAGATCAAAGGTTTGCCCAATGGTCAACGGAGCGCAGTCAAAGTCATCCTCATCATCCGGATCATTATTCGGATTCTGATCAGGAGTGCTATCGATATCAGGTTCATTCAGCGCATTATCATCCTCACTGATCTCCGCACAATTGACAAGAGATGTACCCTGAAAATCATCATCAACCATTAATGTAATACTCAAAGTGGTTGTGGCTCCAACAGCTAAACTGCCTATCGTTTGTGTTGCTATACTGCCATTTACACTCCAGCCGCCGCCGACATAACTCATGCCATCAGGAATGTAATCCGTAACCTCTACATTGGTTGCATCCAACGTGCCTTCATTCGTCACACTGATTTCATAAACCACAGTACTTCCTGGCTCAAATGGTCCAATGGAAATACGATCCTTATCGAGGGCTAAATCGAAGGTTTGATCAACGGTAATTGGTTCACAATCGAAATCATCCTCATCATCCGGATCATTATTCGGATTCTGGTCAGGGGTACTGTCCTGATCCGGCTCGTCAAGTGCATTATCATCTTCACTAATTTCAGCACAATTGACCAGCATTGTTCCCTGGTAATCATCATCGATTTCCAGAACAATATTCAAAGTAATAGTGGAGCCAACAGCAATACTGGCAATCATTTGTGTGGCAATATTTCCATTGACTGTCCAGCCACCTCCTACATAACTCATACCATCAGGGATATAATCCGTAACCTCTACATTGGTTGCATCCAACGTGCCTTCATTCGTCACACTGATTTCATACTCTACAGTACTTCCAGGCACAAACGGACCATTACTCAACAAGGATTTGTCTAATGCAAGATCAAAAGTCTGTTCTACGGTTATTGGTTCACAATCAAAATCATCTTCATCATCAGGATCATTGTTTGGATTCTGGTCAGGGGTGCTATCATGATCAGGCTCGTCAAGAGCATTGTCATCCTCACTAATTTCGGCACAATTAGTCAATATAGTCCCTTGATAATCATCATCGATTTCCAAAATAATGTTCAGGGTTGTTGTTGCTCCAACGGCTAAACTTGAAATGGTTTGCGTCGCTATACTTCCGGCTACCGTCCAACCGCCGCCAACATAACTCATGCCATCAGGGATATAATCCGTCACCTCAATATTCGTAGCATCCAGGGTACCTTCATTCGTCACACTGATCTGGTACTCAACAGTACTGCCAGGCACAAATGGACCGGCGCTAACCAATGATTTATCCAAGGAAAGATCAAAGGTCTGATCTACTGTTATCGGTTCACAATCAAAATCATCTTCGTCATCCGGATCATTATTTGGATTCTGGTCAGGAGTACTATCCTGATCGGGCTCGTTCAGAGCATTATCATCCGCACTGATTTCGGCACAGTTGGTCAACGTTTCTCCCTGGTAATCATCATCGATTTCCAAAACAATATTCAGGGTTTGGGTTGCTCCTACGGCTAAACTTGATATGGTTTGTGTCGCTATGCTTCCGGCAACTGTCCAACCGCCTCCTACATAACTCATACCATCAGGGATATAATCCGTCACCTCAATGTTCGTAGCATCCAGGGTACCTTCATTCGTCACACTGATCTGGTATTCAACAGTACTGCCAGGCACAAATGGACCAACGCTGACCAATGATTTATCCAAGGCAAGATCAAAGGTATGGTCAACAGTTATTGGTTCACAGTCAAAATCATCTTCGTCATCCGGATCATTATTTGGATTCTGGTCAGGAGTACTATCCTGATCGGGCTCGTTATTGATGTTGGTATCCTCGCTGATTTCTGCGCAATTTAGCAACATTGTCCCCTGATAGTCATCATCAATCATAAGGGTAATACTCAAATTCGCTGTTGCTCCTACAGCAAGTCCGTTAATGGTCTGTGTGGCAATGTTCCCATTGACGGTCCAACCACCGGAGACGTAAGACATTCCATCCGGGATGTAATCCGTCACCTCAACAGTTGTGGCATCCAGGGTACCTTCATTCGTCACGCTTATCTGGTACTCCACGGTACTACCTGGAACAAACGGGCCAACGCTAATTAATGATTTGTCCAGGGCAAGATCTGCGATACATCCGTCGCTGATAACCACCAGAGAAGTAATCACTCTTTCAATACATTCCTCAGGATCATCAGGAATTATTTCTGCTGTCAATTCAAAAGTCCCTACACCCAGTTGGGATGGGTCAATTTCTGTTATTAGGTTACCGTTCAGGTAAAAGTTTACGGTTCCCGGAATGTTGGGCACACCTGCTAATGGAACGGGATCATCATTGACACATAATGGTTCATTTGGAATATCCAACTCAATGAATTCCGGATAATAACACACGTTTGAAATAGACAATGTATCAAAACCATTGGTCATAGTGGCTGAATAACCTCCTTCCTCAATGTGAATGAAATCAAGTATATAGGTACTTAAATCATTATTGACCGTATCTGCTTCTATAAACACTGTTCCCAGAGGAACTGGAATAGGTGCTGCGGGTGGTGCAGGACTGGTTTCCAGGTACATTCCCGTCTGAGCGATCAACACCCAGGTGTCCCCTTCATAAGCATGAGAAATGGCTATTTCTTCAGAAAACTGACCATCCACTGATGTAGTCGAATTATTAAGACAACCGCAAGGATCTTCTAACCCAGGGAATGGTCTCAGGTAAATACCTCCATCGATCGTAATATCAATAGTGGTTTCCTCCACTGTAACAACATGGGTCATCCCATTGGTACTTGCATCCGCATCACTATCCACACTGTCATCACTAGGTACATCACGCACGGTAAATCGATACTCATAAGGCACAATAAACTCAACGGAATAATCACCAGGATCCAAATCGATAAAACAATACTCACCGTTTGGCCCGGTTGTGGTGGTTTCAATCACCTGATTATTGGCATTTTTTAAATTTACGGTAATATCAGGCACTCCTGATTCTTCCGGATCCTGAATTCCGTCACGATCTCTGTCTTCCCAGACATAATCTCCTATCTTATTGGGCAAATCACCACAATCCCATTTGATCTCTTCCGGATTGCCATCGTTATTCAAATCAAGGAAAGATTCGTTAAATAACCCTTCCCCTGCCTGAGGAGTACCCGTGGTACTTCCGCAAGGTGCATATTGATCATCGCTTTGACCATCTGTCAGGTTTAGGCTCACATTCACTGTCAAGGTGTAAGTATGAACGTCACCGGAACCAATGGATTGATCGTCCGCCAATTCCCAAGGTCCGTTACCATTTAGGGAGCCTCCGGAATTTCCGGGAGCATCGCTGGTATAATTGGCTGAATTGATACTTAAATCTCCATCAAATGAAGGCAGATCCTCCAGGTCATATTGACCTGGCACCTGTCCTGAATTAGTCACTACGATATCATATGTTGCATCATAGGTAACACCATCCGGATTTAAGGCTACATTAGTTATCGTTTTGGTATGTGTGACTACCGGCAAATATATTTTCACAGGATCCTGATCATCTTCATCCGTCGCTGCCACCCCATCACCTGGGGTACCCGTACCATCACCATCAATGTAATCATCCGCAGGGCTTTCCGCTTGTCCGCCCGCATCATTGGTTTTATCCTGATCAAAAGAACTATCCCAATCCGTTAAACCAAATGCATTTTCAGCACCACTGATTTCAGCACAATTGATAAAACATTCCTCAAAAAAGTCATTATCAATTGTGAAGCCGATGGTAACAGAAGCAGTACCTCCGTTGGCAGCAATAGGACCTGCAATGGTCCTGGTAGCCAAACTACCGGACTGGGACCAGGAACCATCATTGAGGGTAAGTCCGTCCGGAATATAATCCGTCAATTCGACATTGGTCGCATCCACAGTTCCCTGATTGGTTACCGTAATGGTAAAAGAAATGTTGTCACCCTGGATATAGGGCCCCGAATTCGTAACCACTTTTTGTAAGGCCAAATCGAAACAACGAGACTCGACAACCCCGGATCCTGTAGATTCACAACCTGCAGAATCCGTCACAGTTACATTATAAGTTCCAGCCGGCAACCCACTGATCGTTTGTGTTGTGGAATTATTGGTATCATCCCATTGGTAAAAATAAGGTGATGTACCTCCGGATGGGTTGGCTGTTAAGCTGCCATCATTACCTGCACAGGTTTCGTCTGAGTTCACAATTACAGTTACGTCCGGCCCGTCAGTGACCTCTTTCGTAACTATGTTAGAGGCTTCGGTTCCACAAGTACAGCTAATTGCTAATCTCTGGTATTGGGTTGTTTCAGTAATAAATGGAGGATCATATGTTTCTTCTGTAGCCCCCGGGATATCTACGAAAGTTCCGGAAGTTCCGGGGCGAGATTGCCATTGATAGGTGAGTTCACATTCTTCTGATCCGCAGGTATTTCCATCTTCAGCAACTATGTGCAATAAGAGAGAAGCCCCCCATTGGTCACCTGTTGCCAAAGGTTGTGAACAGGAAGTATGGAAGTTGACTTTTTGTAATAATGTTCCTCCCTGAACATCAAAAATGTGAATTATCGTGTTCGACTTTAATTTACTTTCTCCGGCATTATCTGCATCAACTATAAAGTTTTCGTTCAGGTTCACCGTTCCTGTAAACCAAATCAAACCATCATTTGGGTCGTCATCGTCATTGGCCACAATATAAACGGATCCGGCAAATCCGGGATCACCATCACAATTCCACTTATCATCCGGTTGAGTGGTAACAGTAGCAGAACAACCTTCACCTGTATATCGCATGGTAAGCACTGCCGGTTTAAATCCGTCCTCACAGCAACTTTCTCCTGTTACAATCGGAGGTTCTCCATCAGAGGCGGAAGTTACATTGGTAATTTCCTCAGGATCAAATGGCCCGCAATTGACTTCATCATCTTCAATTTCTCCCGGGTCCAGACTGGTAACTTCTTTGGTAATGATATTGGAAGATTCCTCTCCGCAACCACAATTGGAAGCTAACCTTCTGTATTGGGTCGTTTCTGTGATAAACGGAGGGTCGTAATCGGCTTCGGTTGCTCCGGGAATATCTGTCCATGAGCCGCCTTCTACTTTTTCCTGCCACTGGTAATCAGCTCCCTGGAAGGTACTTCCACAACTATAGCCATCATCAAATTCAGAGGAAATAAGTACCAATGAACCAAACTGATCTCCATTTACAATAGGAGCTGAGCAGGATGTATGAATTTCAATATACTGCAATTGGGTACCCCCTTGTTGGTCGTAAATGGTTACTTCAATGGGGTTAGAAAGGTTACTTCCCCCATTACTAACCATAAAAGTGGAATTGATACTTACGTTTCCGGAAAATTGACCATCATTTACTTCAATGTATACATTGGCATCACCGCCAGCATCACCGGAACAGTCCCATTTACCACCTATTTCACCTTGATTATTGGCGGATTCAGCGCAGCTTTCACCATTATAAAGTAAAACAAAAGACACGGGCTTGTCACCGTTATCACAACAATCCTCTCCATTAAATTCATAATCTCCACACAATCCTCCTTCCGGTTCTATAACACTATAGATTATTTCAGGATCATAAGGCCCACATTGACTTTCCTCTCCGCCAATTTGGCCACCATCCTCAAGGGGTTGAGAGACCGTAATGGTCACATTATCATACGCAAAACATCCGTTTCCATCCTCCAGGGTAACACTATAGGTGGTTGTAACCATAGGAGAAACCGTATGGGATGAGCCCGACCCCAGACCCTGATCCCAGGTGTAAGTATAAGGAGGGGAACCTCCGCCTGGGGTAGCAGTAATTTGGGTACTTTCTCCTTCACAAATGGTCTCGTCAGGTCCAGCAACCACCGAATCGCCATCAAATACGGATTTGGTTACAATATTCGAAGGCACATCACTTCCGCACA
>QQUB01000689.1 GCA_008501835.1 Bacteroidota bacterium | reverse complement strand
TCCCGGTTACGATCAACAATGTAAACTCAGGTAATGTGGGAAGTGCAGGTAACCTCAATAACTGTACCCCTCCCAACGGAAGTCTTGCCTACTCTGAGTTCTATAATGATAACGACAACACCAATAATCAACCTGTTTATGACGGTTACACAACGGTACTTACTGCCGAAGCTGTGGTGATCCCTTGTGAAACCTATACCATCAAACTGGTTATTGCTGATGCCAGTGACTCTGCCTTTGATTCCGGTGTATTTCTGGAAGCAAAAAGTTTTGGTACGGGATCTCTGGATATCGAAGTTGCCACAGTGAGTCTTGACGGTTCAGTTGCTGAAGGTTGCGAAAGCGGAACATTGACCTTCTCCTACCCTAACCCGGTAGAATCTGATACTCCGATCGATTACACCATCCTCGGTACAGCTGAAAATGGTGTGGATTATGAATTTATCCCTCTCGACTTATTCATACCTGCCGGCGACAGTACTATTTCAGTACCTATCACCGGATTTGAAGATTTCTTAGGGGAAGGGGACGAAACATTGCTCATCGACATTCAGCGTGACCCATGTACGAGAGATACCATTTCCATTATCATCCGGGACAACCCTTTGGTGGAACCAGACCTTGGGGATGATGTCATTATTTGTGAAGGGGATAGCGTACAACTGGATGGCACCCTGGATGTTCCATTACCCGATCCACCTACCTTTACCAACAATACCCCATTGACAGTGCCCTCGGCCAATATACCGGTCTTCTCGGATGTCAATGTTCAGAATGTAATACCACTTACCCTTGGCCCCGATGTAATCGCCTCGGTGTGTATTGACAGTCTTGAACACCGATGGATCGATGATATGGACATCTACCTGATCAGTCCGGACGGGCAATTCCTTGAACTCACTACGGATAACGGCGGAAATGGAGGAAACGGCCTGGGACTGGATTATTTCATCAATACCTGTTTTACGGTCGATGCTTCACAGGTTATTAGTTTCCCTGGACCTTTTGCAGGGCCGGACGCAGTGCCTTTCACCGGGGAATTTCTACCTGAAGGAGTCTGGTCAGACCTCTGGGACGGAGAACGCTCTACCAATGGAATATGGAGACTTCAATTAATAGATGATACCCAGGGATTGGACGGTACCTTATTCAGTTGGACAATTACTTTCAACCCTGTTTATGATATCGAATACAGCTGGTCCCCGGTTGACGGACTCAGCTGCACGGACTGCCCGAACCCAATGGCCAGCCCGTCCACTACGACAACCTACGTCATGACAGCAACCGACACCTATGGATGTATGGTCACGGATTCTATTACCGTTGAAGTGGAACCGGCGCTTGAGCAACCCATACTCACCTGTGGGTCTATCACGTCAAGTACCATAACATTTGTCTGGAACGATGTCCCGGGAGCAACGGGGTATCAGGTCAACGTAAACGGTACGGGATGGATCACGCCAACTGATGCTTTATCCCATACGGTTACAGGATTGACTTTCCTCGAAACGGTTACACTTGAACTTCAGGCCTTTGGTGCCAATTGTCCAAGTGTGGTTACTTCGGCTGAATGTATGACTCCAGATTGTGAACCGGCTAGTGCAGAAGCATTGCCAACGGCCACCTCCTGTCCGGATGGGGACGATGGTATGGTTCAAATAAATATTACTGCAGGAACGGGACCATTTTCTTTTGATCTGAACGGTGACGTTAATGACACAGGACTGTTTACCGGACTAAACCCGGGATCATATACAGTTTCTGTTACAGATGGAGTTGGTTGTTTGGGAACCCTTGGTTTCATTGTCGACAATGCTCCTGCCCCTACAGTAGACCCAATAGTACTGAGCCAGGTAAGCTGTAATGGATTCACAGACGGACAAGCTACTGTAGAAATTACCAATGGCAATGGCCCTTATGGTTTTGACTGGAGCAGTGGTGCTGTTGATTCTGTCGCCACCAATTTAGGTGCAGGAATGCAAACACTCTCGCTTACAGATGCAAACGGCTGTGTAACGGAACATTCATTTGATCTAACAGAACCTGAATTATTAACGGCTAGTACTGACAGCATTGATGTCAGTTGTTTCGGAGGTTCCGATGGAATTGCCACAGTATTGGCAGTTGGAGGAACGGGCCCTTACAACTATCAATGGGACTCCAATGCCAATGATCAGACCGGAGATACCGCTTCCGGCCTTCAGGCAGGATCATTTGATGTTACAGTGACGGATATGAATAACTGTGAGGTTATTTCTACTGCATTTTTAAATGAACCACCGTTATTGGAGCTTTCGACTTCCTCTGACAGTACCAGCTGCTTTGAAAATTCTGACGGTGTGGCAACCGTTGTGGCAGTAGGAGGAACAGTTGATTATAATTATGAATGGACACCCGAAGGTTCCTCCACCGTTGTTGGAACCAATGCAAGTGCTACCGATCTTGGTTTTGGCAATTACCAGGTGATCGTAACCGATGCACTGGGTTGTATTGATACGGCAACTATAGAAGTTTTTGCACCTGAAATCCTCAGTGTTCAAACAATAAGCACTCCTGTTTCCTGCTTTGGATATGATGATGGTGAGGTGATGCTTGAAGTTGCAGGAGGATCCACTCCTTACAATTATGCCTGGAGCGATGGTGGTGCTCCAAATATGATGAGAGATGATCTGCTTGCAGGTATGTACACAGTAACGGTTACAGACGATAATGACTGTTCACTGGAAGTTATGCCAACCGTAGATTCACCTACAGCAGTGGAAGCTCAATTTGAGGTTACTGATCCCAGCTGTTTTGAAGGAGCAAACGGATCCATTATCACTACCGTTTCTGGAGGTATTCCAACCTATGAATATATATGGAGTGATGGTCAAACTGTACCCGACCCGGTTGATCTTGAATCAGGCGACGTGATGGTTACCATTACTGATGATAATAACTGTGAATTCATTGAAACCTTAACCCTCACCGACCCGGCTCAAATGCAGTTAAGCCTTGACGGAGAAGATCCGGCCTGTTTTGGTGAAGCTACGGGTTCTGCCATGGCTACTGCCTCAGGAGGAACAGGTACATTGTCTTACCTGTGGAATAATGGAGAAACTACACCTGACATTTCAGGGATTACCCAGGGACAGTACAGCGTAGTGGTTACCGATGAAAATGACTGTACCATAGAAGAGTTCATCGACCTGGGAGAACCAGCTGAACTGACAACTTCTACCACAACAACGCTTGTCGGCTGTTTTGGTGTTGATGACGGTACAGCTACAGTTAGTGCTTCAGGTGGAACAATGCCTTATTCCTATATCTGGAACGACCCAGACAACCAACAGTCCCCTACTGCCAGCGATCTTGCAGTTGGTTCCTACTCAGTGACCGTTACGGATGCCCAGGGATGTGAATCGATAGAATCCATGGACGTAGAATCTGTTTCGCTTATGTCCGTTGATTTTAACCATACGGATGTGAGTTGTCATGAAGGCAGCGATGGAACAATTAATGTTATTGCCACTGGA
The DNA here is from genome assembly GCA_008501835.1 of Bacteroidota bacterium. GTDB lineage: Bacteria > Bacteroidota > Bacteroidia > Chitinophagales > Saprospiraceae > BCD1. The sequence continues at coordinate 3,058 of QQUB01000689.1, read as the reverse complement.
GGCGGTGGTGGATTCTCCTACAGTTGGAGCCTTACAGGTCTGCCTAATTCACCAAGCGTCAATAACCTTGAGGCAGGTAATTATGCAGTTACCATTACAGATGCCCTCGGATGTACCGAGGAACTGGACTTCCTGTTGACACAACCCAATGCTCTTTTGGTTCAGGGAAGTATAGCAGACGTTACCTGCCATAACTTCACAAATGGATCAGTTCAATTATCTGTAAGTGGCGGCGTTGCTGATTATTCCTACTTATGGAGTAACGGGACAAACCTGGAACATGCTACGGATCTGGCTACTGGAAATTATAGTGTTAGCGTAACAGATGCCAATGGCTGTATTACCATTGAAAGTTATGAAGTTACTTCTCCCGAGGAACTTCGCATCGTATTCGACCCTGAGGATGTTCATTGCTATGGTGATGCCACAGGAACGATCACTTCAGAGATCAGTGGTGGTGTTCCCGGTTACAATTATCTTTGGAACAATGGCCTTACCGGGTCTTCGATCGGTAATATTCCATCTGGAGTTTATACCCTCCAGATTACTGACACCAATGGCTGTATTGCTACGGACAGCGTATTTGTTGATCAGCCGGATGCTCCGCTGTCGGCTGACGTATCCTTTGAAGACATCAGTTGTTTTGGAGGCAGAGACGGATTGATCAGCGCACTGACTTCAGGAGGTACACCTCCCTACAGTTATAGCCTGGACAATCTTAACTTTAATGGAAGCTCAGCGCAGGTCGGCCTCGAAGCCGGAACTTATGACCTGTTCATCCAGGATGTTTATGGCTGTTCAATGATTGCACCTAATATTGTGATCACGGAGCCAGACCAGCTTGAAGTTGACCTTGGGCCTGACCAAACGATCACTTATGGGGAAACCATCACCTTATATCCTGAAATCACAGGATCTTCAACTCCGGTTCTTTTCCAGTGGTGGCCACAGGACTCAAGTATTTTGAGTTGCATGGATTGTTTGACTCCATTAGTTACCACAGACCACCAGATAAGTCTTCAATTGGAGGTAACTGATGAGAATGGATGTGAAGGTGAAGACCTGATCACCATATATGTACAAAAAGAATTTGAGATTGATGTTCCGACAGGGTTTACCCCAAATGCAGACGGAGTTAATGACCGCCTCATTGTGCACGGAAAACCTGGTATTGAGATCAACTATTTCCGGGTTTACGATCGCTGGGGCGAAATACTTTTTGAAGATAAAGACTTCCCGACCAACGACTTCTCCCGTGGCTGGGATGGAAGTTACAGGGGTAAGTTTATGAACGGAGGAATTTATATCTGGCAATTGGAAGCCACCATGCCTGACGGAAATGTAATTTCCCGGAATGGCAGTGTCACACTGGTCAGATAAAAGAATTAATAATAGTTGATAATTAAATCCCGGTTTTGCTCCATGCAGTTCCGGGATTTTTTTTGTGGTGGAACTTTTTTGTGTTAAGAATTTCTTACCGCCAAAACCTGAACCGGAAGGTACAGCGAAAAACGGAATTCAAATTTTCCCAAATCCGGCAAATGATAAACTTTTTGTAATTTCAGAAAATAGTTTTTCTAAGAAAAAGCTACAGATCCGAGTTCAAAACCTAACTGGTAAAGTGCTCAAAACACAGTACCTTGAAGATGGCGACCTTCAGCTAGAATTTGACATTTCAGATTTACCTAATGGAATTTATTCAATTTCATTTATGACAATCAACAACGAGATTTTACAGACGAACAAGTTAGTAATTATGCATTAATAAAAATCAAAGAGGATATTTTCCTAAAATATCCCCTGTTAAAATCAAATGGAATGGGTAAATGGTTATTATTTCTATTCTGCTTTTTTAAAGTTACCTCACTCTTAGGACAAGAACATGACAATATTTGGTATTTAGGGTATTCAGGTGAAGTAGATGACCCTTTGGATACTTTATATGGTATTACAGTTTTGGATTTTTCCGGTAATGAAATTTATAAATATCAAGAAGATTATTCTTTTATTGATTTTGATGCGTTGAATGTCGCCATGAGTGACTCTCTAGGCAGTTTTTCTTTTGCTTTTAATGGGTATAAAATCGAAGACGCTTCTTTAAATGCGATGGAAAATGGAGATTATTTTAACGCTGAAACTTATGATCCAGGGGGTGGTTATAGACTCCCTCAAGGAGGACTAGCACTGCCTTTTCCAGAGCACCCTGGTCAGTATATTTTATTCCACTCAACTAAAGCCACTATTGAAGAACCCAATTGGGGACCAAAAATCATTAAGCTTTTTTATTCTGTTATTGACATGGATGAAAATAATGGACTTGGTGCTGTGGTGCAAAAAAATGAAATGATTATTAATGACACTTTGGGATATGGGTTATTAACAGCATGTAAACATGCCAATGGTCGTGATTGGTGGATTCTAGCTAATAAATACAAATCTAATGAAATGTATCAATTATTACTTGATGAAAATGGCGTCCAATTATACAATATTCAGGTGTTGCAGGACACTTTGTCAAGCGGGCTAGGACAAGCTGTCTTTTCCCCTGATGGCAGTAAATATACTGTTTATAGTGCTGTTAGTTTTGTCAATGGTGAATTTGTTGAAATTTTTAATTTTGACAGATGCTCTGGATTATTATCCAACCATATTCAAATCAATTTTGATGACAACGCTTTTTCTACTGGGGCCGCTATATCTCCAAATTCAAGATATCTTTACGCCCCTTCAGATTTATACATTTACCAATATGATTTATGGGCAGATGATATTGCCTCCACCAAAGATACAGTGGCGATATATGACGGTTTTGGAGACCCTTTTGCCACCCGTTTTTTTCTGGCTCAATTGGCTCCGGATGGAAAAATTTATATCAGTGCCAACAATAGCACTAACTATCTAACCGTCATTCACAAACCAAACAATCCTGGGGTAGCCTGTAATGTGGAGCAACACGGGCTGCGATTACCTACACGAAATTTCACATCAATCCCAAACAATCCTTACTATCGCCTCGGTCCATTAGATGGAAGTCCTTGTGACACCCTGGGATTGGACA
>QQUB01000317.1 GCA_008501835.1 Bacteroidota bacterium | reverse complement strand
TACCGGAAAACAATACCGTGCTGCTTGGACTGGCAACTCCGCTTTCCACCGGAATCGTGTATTCCCTTGAAGTATCTTCCGAAATTGCCGATTGCCTGGGCAATACCCTTGAGTTTTCAGGCCCTGTCTATTTTGGACTTCCCGAAGCTATGGAACCTAACGATGTGGTCATCAATGAGATCCTTTTTAATCCAGAAACTTTTGGGACAGACTTTCTAGAACTGTATAATCGTTCCGGCAAAATTTTCGATCTCGATGATATTACATTGATCAACTTCCTGAAAGAAGACACCACTTTCGTAAAAAGACACTTGCTCTTTCCTGGAGAATATGCCGTTATTACCGAGGTTCCTTCAGATATTCTGGAAAGATATACAGTCGAATTCCCTGAGCGTGTATTTTTTAGTGACCTTCCTACCTTCGAAGACAAAGCCGGAAATGTCACCGTTCAATATGATGGCATCACCATCGACTCATTTGACTATACTGAAGATATGCACTTTGGTTTATTGTCGGATAAAAACGGTGTCTCTCTGGAAAGGCTAAGCCCGGAAATTCCAACTCAAAGTTTTGGTAACTGGCATTCCGCAGCTGCTTCAGCAGGATACGCCACACCAACTTACAAGAATTCTCAGTTTTCTATTCCGGTTGAACAGGGAAGCAGCATACTTTCAATCCACAACACAACTTTTTCGCCGGATAATGACGGCTATGAAGATATTTTACAAATCAACTATGCAACGGACACTCCCGGTTTTTTCATCAACCTCTATGTATATGACGCCCTTGGCCGACCAATAAAACAACTTGCAGCCAATGAACTGCTCGCCTCAGAAGGAGTATTCAAATGGGACGGGACCACCGCCGATGGCCAGAAGGCCCGCCTGGGTATTTATGTGATCTGGGCGGAATTGTTCACGACAGAAGGGACCGTGGAGCAGTTTAAGGAGACCTGTGTGTTGGCGGGGCAGTTGGATTGATTCGGTTGCTGGTTATTACCACTAAATAACCAAATCCAACCACTCCCTAAAATTTTTATTTTTTTTTCACTTCACATATACTATTCCAAAATAAGGGCCGTTTTACCATGCAAACGATTCTGTGAGAATCACTACACATCTCAATGTTTGACTCCCCATTTGAATTTTAACCGAGATTGTGGAATGCTCTGCAATTAAAGTTGAAATCAAGGAACTAAAATTCCCCACAAAGATTATCCCCCGTACGAACTGTACATATTCTCATACAGAAGATGGACTTAGTACACCCATTTTCAATAATAAGACTTAAACCTGGTGAAGACTAATTCTTATCTACCGGTGTAACCATTACACCGAAGATAAGGCGATTAATTTTTTACAAAACACTTTTTTTTGGAGATACTCATTGGATCCGTCGCAGATACCATGGACTGTAGCGGTTAAATTGGTTTTCTCCGTTTTCTCAAAGGGACCAGCTCTCGGGCCGGCCCGGCAATGCAACTATTTATTTAAACCTGGCTTGCTGTAAAAAACACTTAGTCAAATGGTCATAGTATGGCCATTACCAAACAAAACGGCACAGCCAAAAACCGATTTAAGTATGAGATCTTTATTTTTATTCCTGCTGGGGATGACCCTGGCATGGACGGGTATTGCACAAACTACTTACACCTCTCTAAAACCCTCCGAAATGGTGCAGGAATGCAAATTCGAGGGTAAAGCTTTCAAGAACACAACACTTTTTGAACCTTCCACGACAAAGAAAGATGTAAACGGGACTATCAGCGAATATGAATCATTGACACTGGATATAGAAAAATTGCAAAGCCTGAAATTTGAGGCACCCGAACAAATGAGCTTCAGAATTCCGGCCGGATCACGAAATACTTTTGAATTAGAACTGGTAAAAGTGGATATTTTTGATGGCGCCTTTTCCGTTATCGAAAGCTCCACCAATCAACCGGTCAATGTTGACCAGGGAATCCATTACCGCGGTATTATCAAAGGAGATCAAAACTCCATTGCCGCGATCAGTATCTATGATGACGAGGTGACAGGATTACTGAGTTCTGCAACACTTGGAAATGTGGTCCTCGCCAAACTCAATCAGAAAAACAATCAGCGGGATTACATCCTGTACAACGACGAAGATGTTGTCGAGCAATTGGGGTCTTATTGTGAAACACCGGATGATGGCCCTGGTTACACTCGTGAACAACTGGACTATGAGCCATCAAGTGACCGAGGACCTGGAGATTGTGTGCGTATTTATTTCGAGGTCGATCACGATATTTTCAACGACAAAGGTGGTACCACCGGAGCGACAAATTACATCACTGCCATTTTTAATCAGGCGGCCACGCTCTACGCCAATGAAAATGTGAGTCTTGTAATTTCACAGGTCTATGTATGGGATACACCCAGTCCATACTCAGGAACCTCCAGCGGACAAATGCTTACACAATTTCAAAGTTACCGAACGAATTTTAACGGGGATCTTGCCCAATTGGTTTCTTATCAGGCCAGTGGGGGGATTGCCGTTTTAAATGGTTTGTGTCACCCTTATGTGGCGGCTCGCATGAGCTTTGCCAGCGTCGGCACCTCTTTTGCAACCGTTCCTACTTACTCCTTTACCGTGATGGTAATGGCTCATGAACTGGGCCACCTTTTAGGGTCACACCACACCCATGCCTGTGTCTGGAATGGGAATAATACGGCTATTGACGGATGTGCCGGGTTTACTGAAGGTAGCTGCAGTAACCCTGGCTATCCATCAGGCGGGGGAACGATTATGTCGTATTGTCACATTACCAGCGCAGGTATTGATTTTAATCTAGGTTTTGGGATCCAGCCAGGCAATGTCATTCGTTACAATATTGACAATGCTGTTTGTACCCAGCCATGCAGCTCCGGCGGTGGAGGTGGCAGCGGTGGAGGTGGCGACAACCCTGTCACCTGTTCTGACAATGAAATTTTCATCACCATTGTTCTGGATGATTATGGTTCCGAAAATACCTGGGATATCAAAAACGGCGCCGGAACGATCCTGGCTGAGGGAGGACCTTTCCCAAAAGCAAGCGCAGGGTTGATTGTGAGAGATACTGTTTGCCTTCCGGATGGTTGTTACAATTTCACCATGTACGATAGCTATGGCGACGGCATGTGTTGTGATTATGGATCCGGATCATACGCTGTGAAAGATGGTAACGGAAATATTTTTGCGGAAGGAGGAGCATTCCTGGATTCAGAACTCACAGGTTTCTGTGCACCTTACCAGGAAGGAGGAAATGAAGACTGTCTTGAAATTGATTTCAATGACTTTACGATAGACTCCTATGGTGGTAGTCAGGATGCGGGTAATTTTCAGCTATTGAGTAGTAACACCATTCTAAAACTGGAAAATAATGCCTGGAAATCCATCGCTCTGGAATATACGGTCACAGAAAACACCATGGTGGAGTTTGAATTCCGCTCAACCATTGAAGGTGAGATTCATGCCATTGGTTTTGATAATAACAGTACGATTTCTTACAACAGAACCTTTAAAGTTCATGGGTCACAATCCTGGGGTTATATGAATTTCGACACCTATTCAGGCAATGGCGGCTGGCAGTATTTTGCCATTCCAATCGGTCAGTTCTATACCGGGGATTTCGACAGATTCTTTTTTGTTGCCGATCACGACAGCGGGCAGCATAATGGTAACTCCTACTTCCGCAATGTGAAGATCCATGAAGGTAATGGTTGTGGCAGCGGCATCCAGGAAGGTGGCGAAAACGATGTACTTCCTGAAGTTGGCGATGTCCGACTATTTCCAAACCCGGCAAGTGATCAGCTGCAGATGAACTTTTTCAGTAAATCTGAAGATCAATACACCCTGAACATTTTCAACATGATGGGACAATTGGTTAAACAGGTCAATGTGGAAACTTCTCCGGGCAAGAATAATCTTCAGATCAACGTGAGTGAATTGCCGCAAGGTACTTATCTGTTGAAGATGGGAGAGGAGAATGTCGTTATTAGTGAACGATTGGTGATTACGAGGTCGTAAGACGGTGGACCATGGACGGTATACGGCCAACGATTGACGGTGGACGATTGACGGTGGACGGCTGACGGTGGACGGCTGACGGTGGACGGCTGACGGTGAATGAGGGAAGTTTAGATTTTCCAAATACTTTTAAATACAAAAACTACAATTGAAAGAATATTAAATGGGGTTTCGTTTTGGAGGGGGCATGCCGGAAGGTGTGCCCCTTTTTTTAAGGAAACAATTATACAAGGAAAAAGGAAATAAGGACAGAAGGAAATATTCGGGTATTCACCATTTCTTGTTTTTGAAAAAAACAAAACACTGCTCGCCAGGACATCCATGTCCGATGCGGCAAAGGTAGCGGACTCCTGTCCGCCATAAGTTATGGCTTCCACAAAACAAATTCTAGATAGATTTCAATTGAAAATCTCCAATTAACCTTACCTTGTCAAAACCAAAATTTCCCATAAATTAAACCAATGGATATGGATATTGAAAGTTTGCGAAAAAACTATGCCACAAAACAAACTGAGGACTTATTAAGATTATTAAACAACTTGGAAAGCCTTGAACCAGATGCCATTTCTGTTCTGGAAGAAGAACTAAATTACAGAGGGCTAAAGGATGAAGCAGAGAAAATAGATTTCTTTTTTGAGGAGGAAAAACAAAAGATAGTTGAAGAAGTCGCGATTCAAAAGGAGGTTGAATTTGAAGAACAGAATGTTTATGCCCTGATGGGTAGTTTTTTGAATAATGGAGATTCCCTTGAATTGGCCTGGCACCATTTAAAAGAGAAAGATATTAACTTATTTCAGCTCCTCAATAACAAACCCCAATCGGACAAAATGCTTTCCGAATATGTCCATAAACTCAAGGACCAGGGATATGAACAATCGGCGATTGATGATCATCTTAGCAACATCTATATGGGGCTGGAACAGCTAAAGATGGAGCTTGGTAAAAAAGGATTTGCCAATGTGGTTTTGGGAAATATTTTCCTAATATTAGGAACCCTTCTTTTTTTGGCAAATCTTGTAAGTAGTGGAAGATCTTTACCTATTCACCTTGCCATAGGTTTCTTGGCTATTGGAATCGTCTTCAGAAGTAGAGGGGTGAAACAAAGGAAGTTTTAAAGCCTTCAAAAGAACTAGGTTCAATCGAAATCGATTTTTCTTTCCAGCAACAGATCTATCCGGGTAGAACCATAAATCTGAAGAAATTTATTCCAACTATTTTTCTGTCTTTTAATTATCCAATCCACATCAGCTTCAGTAATGTTTTCCCGAGTCAGATAATCAACTCTACTGGGTATTTTGGTTTTTAAATCCCGAATGGTACTCCGATTCAATATTTCTTGTATTGAATCAATTATTTTTCTATAGCTTGTGGCTTCTGACGCAGGATTTCTTTCTTCAATTAACCGTGTTAAAGCAATTGAAAATTCATTACACAAACCCCGAAATTCATCAAACTCTTCTTGACCTTCAGAGTGCTTTACAGACCTTAAAAACCTCCGGCTATTATTCAACTTTATACAACAGCTTTCAACAAAATAGCGTACATCCTCAAACAAATAATCCAATTCCGATAAACCTAAACTCTGGCTATTTTGACTAATCCTAAATTTCACTCTTTCAAAAAATACCATGCTTTTTGTTTTCATTTTTATCCGAATAAAAATTTCGGATTGATTTATTCTGTTACCAAATTTAACCTAAAAACGAAGAAGATCCTAACACTTACCAATTCCTTGTTTTTTTAAAAAAAACAAAACACTGCTCGCCAGGACATCCATGTCTGATGCGGCAAAGGTAGCGGACTCCTGTCCGCCATAAATCAAAAAATCGTACTTTTGCCGAATCAACAGTAAACAATGAAATTTACCCTACAACATACAGACGATGCCTCCAGCGCCCGGGCCGGATTGATTGAGACAGATCACGGAAAAATTGAAACCCCGATCTTCATGCCGGTAGGTACCGTCGGCTCCGTAAAGGCAGTCCATCAACACGAACTGAAAGAAGACGTTAGCGCTCAAATCATTCTTGGCAACACCTATCATCTTTTTCTGAGACCCGGCACTGAAACACTGGAAGAAGCCGGCGGATTACACAAATTCATCGGTTGGGATAAACCCATTTTAACGGATAGTGGCGGCTACCAGGTTTATTCACTTAGTGGTCGTCGAAAAATCAAGGAAGAAGGCGTCACCTTCCAATCACATATCGACGGCTCAAAACAATTTTTTACCCCCGAAAACGTCATGGACATCCAGCGCCAGATAGGTGCTGATATCATCATGGCTTTTGATGAATGCCCTCCATATCCGAGTGATTATAATTATGCTAAAAACTCCATGGATCTCACCCACCGCTGGTTAAAAAGATGTTGTGACCGTTTTGATGAAACAGAAGGATTGTACGGATATTCACAAACACTTTTTCCTATCGTTCAAGGGAGTACTTATACGGATTTAAGAAAGCAATCTGCCGAAACCATCGCTTCATTCGAACGGGAAGGCAATGCGATAGGTGGGCTTTCAGTCGGTGCACCACACGA
>QQUB01000616.1 GCA_008501835.1 Bacteroidota bacterium | reverse complement strand
ATCCTGGTCTGCTTCCGGAGAGTTCATCACTTTTTCGAGGTCACGGATAGAATTATGGTATTGCTCTAAGTTGTAATACATAATGCCTCTTAACTGCAATGTCGTGTAGTAATCGGGTTTTATCTGTATGGCCGTGTTGGCTGCTTCAATGCCTTTCACATATCGTCCAACTCCGTTATAGCTTGTGGCAAGACCAAGATAATTGGTTGGTGAAGATGGATCCAGTTCAATAGCTTTAAGGTAATCTTCCTTCGCTTCATCATATAAACCCAACAGGTTTCTCGAAGAGCCGCAATTGGTATAATTCAGTGCTTCCTGAGGATCCACCTCAATGGCTCTTTTGTGGTCAACCAATGAGCTTTCATAGTCTCCCATAAAGAAATATGAGAGTCCGCGAAGCGAATACCCCCAGGGAGTTGTTGGGGCAATATCCAGTGCTTTCCCAAAATCAGCGATAGCTTCCGGGTAATTCTTAAGATAATAATAGGACAACCCCCTGTGATGGTAGGGGAGGGCAGCATTTGGTTGACTGAGAATGGCCTTATTAAAATCTCCTATGGATGTTTCATAATCCGCTAAAGCCTGATAAGAAATTCCCCGGTTAAGATAGGGCTCATGCCAGCCGGGGCTGAGGTCTATAGCTTCCGAAAAATCCTGTATGGCTTTTTCATATTCTTCCAATTGCAGGTAGGCATTTCCACGGTTGATAAAGGAAGTGGCATCTTCCCTGTCCAGAGAGATAGCTTTGTTGATATCCTCGAAAGCTCCTCTCAGATCATTCAGGATGTCGAGCTTGAGTACACTTCGGTTGTTCCATGCACGGGCGAGATCGGGAGTAAGCATAATGGCACGGTCATAATCTTCTGCAGCACCTTCGAAGTCCCCTAGGTCAGCCTTTACCAATCCTCTGTTGGAATATGCTATGCCGTAGTTGGGATCAGCCTCAATTGCCTGATTCAGGAATTCGAGAGCCCTGGTTAGGTCCTGGGCATCCAGGTACCGTAACCCTTCGTCGTTTAGGCGCATGGCTTCATTGTCTCCCGGAGTTTCTTTATTTTCATTAGAATCGCTCCTCGCTGGACTGTTCTTCATTACCGGCTGTGGAGCAAATACGGGCTTGTTTTGTTTTTTTCGAATGGTTTTTTCCAATTGGGTAATGAATGCCAGAATGCCGTTGCGGATCTGATTGAGTTCAATATTGGCATTTTCAAAGGTGATGGTTCCCAGTCGTTCGGATTTTTTGAGGTTTTCAAAACGTCCGGAATGCTGAATGGCTTCATCGAGGTGGTATGGTCCACTGACTTCCAAAAAAATGATCAACTCATCCAGTACGAGTTCTATATTATTATCCGCAAGTTCAGCCTTGAAAGTTTGTAGTTTCGGTAAATCTGAAATTGTCATGTTTCGGACGAGTTGAAGATGAAAAATAATTTAGTTTTAGGTTTCCAAAAATAAAAAAAATAAAGATGAATTCGCAAAAAGTCACCTTTCTCAATCGATCAGGTATGGAAATCGTAGCTAAATTGGATATCCCTGTAGATGGAAAGATCAGGACATGTGCTTTATTTGCTCATTGCTTCACCTGTAATAAAAATCTGACTGCAGTAAGAAACATCAGCCGGTCACTCACACAGGAAGGTATTGCGGTTTTGCGATTTGATTTTACAGGGCTGGGAGAAAGTGGTGGAGATTTTGCGGATACAAATTTTTCCTCTAATGTGGAAGACCTGCTCGATGCTGCTGATTATTTAAAAGAAAACCTCGGGATGCCTCAAATGCTTATAGGTCATTCTCTGGGTGGAGCAGCGGTAATGTTTGCTGCTGAACAGCTGGAGGAAGTTAAGGCTGTGGTTACGATTGGTGCTCCGGCAAATCCACAGCATGTACAGCACCTTTTCCAGGGCAAACTCGAAGATGCTCCTGAAGGTGAACCGGTCGAAGTCAATATTGGCGGGCGAGGGTTTAAATTGAAAAGGCAATTCGTGGATGACCTGCATACAAAAGATATGCCCGCATTGTTGAAAAAATTGCGGAAGGCGACCCTTATCATGCATGCACCTTTTGATACAACCGTCGGTATTGAAAATGCGCGCGAAATGTATCATCACCTGATGCATCCGAAAAGTTTTATCAGCCTGGATGGTGCTGATCATTTATTGAATAACAAGGCTGATTCACTTTATGCTGGAAGTGTCATTGCTGCATGGGCACATCGATATCTGACCGAACCTGAACAGGAAGACCCTCTTCACACGGAAAAACAGGTGGCCGTTCGAATTGGAACGGAAAAATATGTTACAGAGGTCAAAGCTGGTAATCATAGCTTAATCGCAGATGAACCAAAGTCTGTTGGCGGGAAAGATCTCGGCCCGTCACCCTATGAACTCGTAGCAGCAGGGCTGGGAGCTTGTACTGCGATGACCCTACGGATGTATGCCGACAGGAAAAAATGGGATCTGCAGGAAGTAACCGTGCATTTATCGCATATCCGTGAACATGCCCCGGATAGTCAAAATTCCAATCAAGCCTCAAGCATGATGAGTACTTTTGAAAGGGTGCTTGAACTGGAAGGAGACCTGGATGAAAAACAAAAACAAAGGCTGATGGAAATAGCCAATCGCTGCCCGGTGCACCGTACCTTGGAAGGAAAAATTGGGATCAGGACCAGCTTAAAACAAAATCCGTAATAATCCGTTCAATCCGCCCAGATCAGTGTCCTATCTTTATTATGGGTAACAATCTAATGCTCAGTTTGATATGAAGGTGAATTAATTAACCAAACCTTCAATATTATGAAACTGAACAAACTCCTTACTCCCGTTATTTTTGCCCTTGCTTTAGGCCTTTTTGCGTTTAGTTGTGAAACAATTGAACCCCAGCCAGAGCCTTCTGCCAGCGCTAAACCTGTTACCACCCAATTGATGGACATCGATGGTGATGGTAAAATGGAACTCGTTGTCGGTTTTGAAAATACCGATGTGAAATCCCTGGAATCAAAAGAAGTCATCCTTCACGGAAGGCTCTTCTCCACCAACACTCGCTTCGAGACGGATCCATTTGATATCAAAGACTAAACAACAGGTGTTCTCAGAGGGCCTTGTTTTTGCTAGCTGCAAGCTATGGTTAGTCAGTCCTCTCATTTTCTCAAAAGCAAAAATTAAACATCATGAAAAAGCATAAACTAATCCAAAATCCATACATCAAATTAGCTCTTTTTATTCCTGTTTTTCTCGTTTTATTCGCAATCGGATGTGACTTCAAATCACATGCAGAGGCCAGTATCAAAGGTTCCGGTGGAAGCGGTGTTCTGAAAGTAGAAGTCGTTTCCGGAGCTGAATTTGAAACCAAAGGGGTGATTACTCCGGAGGTTTGTGAAGAAGTAGGATACGGCCAACCCATTGTTGTCGCAGAATGCGATGTTATTGCCAATGTGACCAGGAAAGTCCAGACAAGTGATGGCGGCACTGAAGAAGTTGTGAGAAGTGAAGTACATACCTTACAATATAAGGTGGCTTGCATCCCGGGGACCGAATGGGAAGTAGATTGCTCAGATCCCGTAATCCTCCAGGTACCTATCGACTGGAATATTTCCAATGCGATTTATGATAATAAAAATGGCGTGTCAGGAAATATGGTTGTAGATTATTACGACCCTCCGGCCGATGAAAATATGAACTTCTACGTCGCTGAACCCGGGTATAAACTGGTGGTTATCGGTTTTCCATACGGCACTCCAATTGATGCATACGACATTGATCTGGAATGGGATTACCAGATTTTAGGGCACAAACAGATCAAAGGTGTTTTTGCCGCGGCGGTACACTACATTGATCCTAATACCGGAGATATCAATTTCTATTTTCCACCGGCCTTCCCTGAAGAAAGAGACTTTTCAAAGATTCACGATTATTTCTACATAGGCAATTTCACTGCCGCTAAAGTAAGTGCTTACACTATGAACACGGCAGAAGCCAGTAATCTTGCTTTGCCTGATACCGATAATCTGACCTACGTCGCTTTCAGCATGGAAGGTGCAGATGTCGGTGAGGTGGATGTGAATGATTTGCGGGTGGAAGTGAAGTAGTACCGTGAAAAGTACCAGTTAGCAGTACCAGTTAGCAGTACCTGTTAGTAGTACCAGTTAGTAGTACCAGTACCAGTTACCAGTACCAGTTAGTAGTACCAGTACCAGTTACCAGTACCAGTTAGTAGTACCAATAATATCAGTTAGCAGTACCAGAGTTTAGAAATAGTATTTCTGAAAACTAAGAAAGGGCTCAACAAATCATGTTAAGCCCTTTCTTTTAAATATTCTTAGCGCACTTTGCGTAAATCCTGGCGTACCTTGCGGTTAAACAAACCCTTCACTCAAACCCCAAACCCAACTGCCAACTGGTACTTTTAACTGGTACTGCCAACGGGTACTGGTACTACCAACTAACTACTCCTCCGCATAAGCTTCAATAGGTGCACAAGTACAAACCAAATGCCTGTCACCATAAGCGTTATTTATGCGCCCGCTGGCTGGCCAGAATTTGAAATAATCCCTGAGGTAAGGCAGTGGATATGCTGCTTTCTCCCTTGGGTAATTGTAAGGCCATTCATCAGAGGCTATGAGTTGAGCAGTATGCGGTGCGTTGCTCAATACGTTTGAATCATGATCCGCTTTACCGTCTGCAATTTCCTGGATCTCTTTTCTGATTTGTAACAATGCATCACAGAAGCGATCAAGTTCATCTTTACTCTCACTTTCGGTAGGTTCGATCATGATGGTTCCTGCCACCGGGAAAGAAAGTGTCGGAGCATGGAATCCATAATCCATCAGCCTTTTGGCAACATCTTCAGCACTTACAAAATCCTTGAATGGACGAAGATCCACGATCAGTTCGTGGGCACATCTGCCCATATCACCTGCATAAAGGATAGGATATTCCTTTTCCAGTCTGGATTTGATGTAATTCGCATTCAGAATAGCGATCTCAGTGGCATTTTTAAGTCCTTCGGTTCCCATCATTCTGATGTAGGCATGAGATACCAATACCACACTCGCGCTACCATAAGGAGCGGAGGAAACGGCCTTTATTGCTTTTTCTCCGCCTGTTTGAACCAGCTTATGGCCTGGCAGAAATGGTTTCAGTTTTTCATTAACACAAATTGGCCCGACTCCTGGTCCACCACCACCATGCGGGATAGCAAAAGTTTTGTGCAGATTGAGGTGGCAAACATCTGCTCCGATGGCTCCGGGACTTGTGTAACCAACCTGAGCGTTCATATTGGCTCCGTCCATATAAACCATACCACCGTTTTCGTGAATGATCTCACAGATTTCCTTTATTCTCGCTTCAAAAACACCATGTGTAGAAGGGTAGGTGACCATCAAGGAAGCGAGGTTATCCTTATGTAATTCGGCTTTTTCTTTTAAATCATCAATATCAATATTGCCATGTTCATCACACTTGGTTACGATCACCTTCATACCTGCCATTACAGCACTTGCAGGGTTGGTTCCATGAGCGGAAGAAGGAATCAAGGCAATATTTCTATGCGATTCATTATTGGCTTCGTGATAAGCACTGATGACTGCCAGACCAGCGAACTCTCCCTGTGCCCCGGAATTAGGTTGCAGGGAACAAGCCGCAAATCCTGTTATTTCACTGAGCCATGCTTCCAGTTCTTCAAAGATTTGGGCATAACCTTCCGCCTGATCTTTGTCCACAAATGGATGCAGGTTTGAAAATTCCGGGAAGCTCACAGGTAGTAATTCAGTAGCTGCATTAAGTTTCATGGTACAGGAACCAAGCGGGATCATGGAATGCATAAGGGAAAGATCCTTGTTTTCCAGTCGCTTCAGGTATCTCATCATCTTGGTCTCCGTCTGGTAACTATGAAATACCTCATGCGTCAGGTATTCACTTTGGCGAATCAATTGAGCAGGAACGCTCAACTCACCATTTGTTTCCGCAGTCGGCAGGTCCGTAATGCCTTTGGCTTTGGCGAATATTTCTATTATAACATCTACATCTTCCGGTTCAACTGTTTCATCAAGGCTGATGCCAATTCCTTTTTTACCATAGAAAAAGTTCATCTGTTTTTCATTGGCAAGTTTACGAATCACCTTTTGGGTTTCCTGATCAACTTCAATACATAAGGTGTCGAAGAAAGTATCATTACATTGAGAATAACTTAGTTGTAACAATTTGGCATCCAGGAGCTGGGTCAATTGGTGAATCCGCAGGGCGATATTTTTTAATCCCTCGGCTCCGTGATATACCCCATAGGCACCCGCCATGATAGCCAGTAATGCCTGGGCGGTACAGATATTGGAGGTAGCTTTTTCTCTTCTGATATGCTGTTCTCTTGTCTGCAAGGCCATCCTGTATGCCGGACGTTCCTGTTGATCAATGGAAACTCCGATGATGCGCCCTGGAAGCTGACGTTTGAAGTCTTCAATAGTTGCGAAATAAGCAGCATGTGGACCACCATATCCCATAGGAACTCCAAATCGCTGTGTATTACCAACCACGACATCAGCACCCCATTCCCCGGGAGGTTTGAGCAAAGTCAGACTTAGGAGGTCTGCTGCTACAACTACATGTGCTCCGGCTT
>QQUB01000411.1 GCA_008501835.1 Bacteroidota bacterium | reverse complement strand
TGAAACAAAAAAGTCTCGAAACGGATAGGTTGCAATAGAAAGCGAATACAGTGGTGTTGCAATTGAAAACGGAGCTTTCGTTAACCGAATTGAAAGACAAGATCGAATCCAAAGTTCGTGGTGATATTGAAAAACAACAACGGGATTATTTTCTGAACCAACAGCTTAAAACCATTCAGGATGAGTTGGGGCAAAACCCACATGAGGAAGATATTCAGAAGTTGGTGGATCGTGGGGCTGAAATGAAATGGCCAGAAAATGTAG
This sequence comes from Bacteroidota bacterium, assembly GCA_008501835.1. GTDB lineage: Bacteria > Bacteroidota > Bacteroidia > Chitinophagales > Saprospiraceae > BCD1. The sequence goes on along the minus strand of QQUB01000411.1, from coordinate 6,349 downwards.
CCAAAGCCTTTGAAAAAGAGATCGCCCGAATTCGTAGAATGAACCCGCAGGTAGCTGAGTATTCCATTCAACTCAGTTATCTGGAATTATTGCTCGACCTGCCATGGGAAAAATATACCAAGGATAATTTCAACCTCAAAAAGGTCCGGGAAGTGCTGGACAGTGATCACTTTGGCCTGGAAAAGGTAAAGGACCGCATCATTGAGCACCTGGCAGTTTTGAAATTGAAAGGGGACATGAAGGCACCTATTTTGTGCCTTGTAGGCCCTCCGGGTGTTGGTAAGACTTCGCTTGGGCGTTCCATTGCCAGAGCATTGAATCGCAAGTTTATCAGAATGTCCCTCGGTGGATTACACGATGAATCTGAGATTAGAGGACATCGAAAAACTTACATCGGTGCAATGCCCGGTCGGATTATTCAGTCTATGAAAAAGGCGGAAGCTGCCAACCCTGTTTTCATTCTGGATGAGATCGATAAGGTAGGTAAAGATTTCAGAGGCGATCCATCCTCTGCACTGCTGGAGGTTTTGGATCCGGAACAGAACACCACCTTCCACGATAACTATCTCGACCTGGAATACGATTTATCCAAGGTGCTCTTTGTGGCTACGGCCAATTCATTGAACACCATACAGCCTGCATTGCTGGACAGAATGGAAATCATCGATATCAGTGGTTATTCCCAGGAAGAAAAAGTTGAAATTGCTAAACGTCACCTCATTCCGAAGCAGCGCAAAGAGCATGGATTGAAGGCTAAACAAGTCAAGATCAAGGATAATGTCATTGCAAAAATTATCCAGTTATACACTCGTGAATCAGGAGTGCGTAACCTTGACCGTCAACTTGCAGGTGTGATGCGTCATGTGGCCAAAAAAGTCGCAACGGAAGAAGAGTATAATGTAAATATTAAGATAGCCGACCTCCCTGATATGCTTGGACCGTCAAGGTTCTCTAAAGACATGTACCAGGAGGTTCACGTGCCCGGTGTGGCCATAGGCCTTGCATGGACAAGTGTTGGAGGGGATATCTTATTCATCGAAGCCAGCCTGAATAAAGGAAAAGGTAAACTCACTCTGACAGGAAACCTGGGAGATGTGATGAAGGAATCAGTGACTACGGCATTGAGCTTCATTAAGGCGCATAGCAATCAGTTAGGGATTGACGATAAGGTTTTTGAAGAAAATGATATACACCTCCACGTGCCGGAAGGAGCCATTCCGAAGGACGGGCCTTCCGCCGGTATTACCATGCTAAGTGCGTTGACTTCTGTATTTACAGGAAAACGCGTTAAGCCATTTATCGCCATGACCGGAGAGATAACCTTGCGTGGTAAGGTCTTGCCGGTAGGAGGTATAAAAGAGAAAATGCTGGCTGCGAAAAGGGCAGGGATGAAAGAAATTATCCTTTCCAAAGAGAATGAAAAACACGTTTTGGAGATCAATCCTGAATATATTAAAGGGATGACTTTTCACTATGTTTCCAAAATGACGGAAGTGCTGGATCTCGCGCTGGAGAAGTAGCAGTTGCTGGTTTTTGAGGGCGCTGAGATGGAACACGGATTTTGACGGGTTGAACTGATTGAGACGGATTTTTTCGATCAATTCAACCCGTTTGTATTTATGTTTATGGCACTTATTTCACATAAACCACTTTCCTTGTAATCGACAAGCCTTCCTGGGTTTCGACGGTCAAAAAGTAGAGGCCTGGGTTTAGATTTTCAGATTTTACATAAAAGGCATTTGTATTTTGCAGAATTGTATTGCTCATGACTTGTCTTCCAAGGGCATTCGTCAGTTTCCAGCGAATATTTCTTGTGAGACCATCTTCAAATCTGAAATGGAATTGATCGTTAAATGGATTGGGTGATATTGAAACAGCAATATCTGCAGTCGGATCACTGGTTGCGTTAGGAGTATTTGATGCCCCAGGGGTCGGGTCCATTAATACAAGGGAGCCCGTTCCATTCGGAATTCTGCCGTAAGAGACGTCTTCAGTTTGTTCGTCAAAATCAAACCCGTTGATCAGACTGTGCCCATGAGTTTCATTATGGAAAATTCCAATAAACTCTCCACCCGCAGACAATTTGAAATTAGCATGATATTGCCCCTGGTCCACATCATCATCCAACCAGACGATCAGGAACTGAAACGGATAGATCATGGAGCCTTGCTTGAATTTCCATTTTGTTGGATTGTTCTCATCATCGGACAGGTATTTGTCACTGAGGTCTAGTGGCTCAGATCCTGTATAATACAACTCTACCCAATCATCATATTCACCGGCTTCATCCGCAATGGTGGATTCGTTTTTGGCCATTACCTCGTTGACATAAATCGGCAGAGGTGCTACACCCAATGAAATTTTTTTGTTGTCACAAATAGGGAATTGACTTTCCCAATTGACTTCATCAGTAGCTTTGATGTAATACTCGATATGTGATTCTTCATAAACAGGAGGAATAAACCCGCCATAAAGACCATCACCTGCAAAACCATCGTTATGCTGGCCATCATCAAAGAGTTGGGTGCAAGTGAATGGAGGGCTGTTTACAAAATAACATAATTCTACCTCGGTCACCTCGTTGAAATCAACTACTTCGGCAGTTACCAGAATACCTTCCCCAAATTCAGGATAAGTATTTTCTATGTTGAAAACCAGCGGAGGAATATCCCCGTCCAACTGTATCTCCGTCCAATAATGACGATCTTCAATGAAAGGTTTTAAACCGTATTTGGTGTGGTTATAAGGTATTTGTTCAATGTATGAATCGTGGAAATCATCAACGGAAAAACCATAATCATAAGTGTAATAAATATCGTCGGGGACAAAAGGCGCAATTTGACTTTTTAGCTGGTCGATGCGAGGTAATACTTCAACAGGATTGTACTGATCCTCCAGGAAGGATTTCATGTAGAAGTTGAAAAGCACCCTGTACTCCGGCACGGCAATAATATTCCAGTACAATGGCCTGGGTTGATTTTGATTGGCCCAAAAGTATATGTTCCTGGATACCCAGGGTTCACCAAACCAGTCGATCCCGAAAGTATTATCAAGGTCGTAAGGTATGTATTGAAACTGCCCGGAAACCGGATCGTTGTACAGGTAAAAATTATTCTTATTGAACAATGGACCATCCCAGTTGCCACTAAGGATATCAAAAGCGACGGCTTTCAGAAATCCATGAACATTAAAAATAGGTTCGAGTTCACAGGCCAGTTCATTGGTTGGGGTATTGTTGAGAACATCGATCAGGTGGGCAATATCGGAGTAGTCATCTTCCTCGGTATTGGTGATGAGGTCATAGGTCCTTCTGTTGCCGTTCATAAATTTATAGGCTTCCGGATCGGGCCCGAGGTAGTTCATGTCCGCAGGCCACAGGCATTTGTATAAATTTCCGGCTTCGGTACCATAGCGGAGATCGACGAATTCTTCATCTATATGTTCCACATTGATGTACACCCCAAAAAAGTCCCCGTTGATATACAAAACGACATGATTGGATCGTGATCCCGGAATTTCCATGTCCCTTACGAGGTCCCAGCAAACTTTAGCCCGCATTATGGATGGATCATTATGTTCTCCGTTGAGATTCATTTTTTCAAGCCCATAGTATTTACGACCCGGCTCATAGGTGTTAAAAGATACTTTGAAGGATTTTTTATCTGAATACCTGGAAGTATTTCCACGGAGTCTGAAGCCTATATTTTCAACAGTGTCTCTGATAGTACCATTGTCAAAAATAAAATCAGCCATCCACTCAAAATCGCTTTGTTCATTTCCGGGAGCATAAATAGCATCCAGTGAGTTTTCCGGAATGATGATATCTATCCTTGGTACGACATCGTCGCGGAAGACCTCTCCGGGGTCGGGGAATAGGTTTTGGGCAAAAACCGTTGTGGGGGAAGATATTAGGAACAGGAGGATTACTTTAGGTAAAAGAATGTGCAAATGCCTGATTATTGAAGAACGCATAATGGACCATTTAATTGGTTAAATATTCAAAAAACACACCTGCCAGTTTCTCAAACCCATCATCATTTGGCATGGTGTGGTTGTTCCATTGATGCTCATTCAATGTACCTCGAAGATCGAGGTGTTTAAGATTGTTCAATTGAGCATCCAGGTTTTTCAGGTATTCGTTGAATTGGTCAACAGCAATTTTAGATTCCCCGTTTCCAAAATAATCATATCCATGGACGATCATTTTCAGGGTAGGAAATTGCTTTGCCCAGCTTTCCAGTTGTTGAAGCACATTATCGAAATTTCCGGCAAGGATTTCATCCGCTCCAAGGCTGATAATGATGCTTTTCCCATCGGTTTTTTGAAGGGCTTGAGTCAAACCGGCTGTATCTTCAAAGGTACCCTTAATCCGATTAATATTATAATAACCACTGAACTGTGCAGATAGATTTTTAATACCGTCTTTATGTAACCAGCTATCTCCCAGGGTGATCAGATTTGGGAGTGGATCTGTTGTGCCGGATCTTTGTTGATGGCCCTTTGGATTTAACGCCTGGAAAGCCTTTGTCTCCAATTGTTTGATTTGGGTTGCAGAAGCATGGATTTTTATCTCAGGATTTAATTTTAACTGAAGATCATCTCTTTCTTCAAAGAAAATACGGGCCGTAAAACCGGCCATGTCTTCGTCTTCCAGCATAGCCAAAAGCCTTTTTTCGGAAATGGTATTATATACAGGGTTATGAAACCTGAGGGTTAGGTCCTGGGTGGTCCAGTCATCGCCCTCGAGTTCTGGATTACTGTCATCTTCATCAATATCAAGACCTTTTTTTCGTCCCCGGATATCATCACTGATGAGCGGAGGTTTGGGCAATCCTTTTTTCTCCAGTCGGGAAACATCAAAGGGTGTTGTACTTACAATGATCTTGAAGAAATCTTCTGTGAACGCCCAATTGTAATTGCTGGCAAGATCAACCACCGAATAAGAAATTTCGCTTTTTCGATAGTTGAAGAGCCAAACGGATTCACCTGGCTCCAGCGTATAAACCTGTGGCTCCATGCCTTTGAGGTAAACTCTGAATTCTATCATCAGGTACATGGCACTCACATATAATTTTCTATTAGTGGTGTTGGTGAGTTTAAGCGCTACTTTACCTTTCCATTCTCCATCTGCTCTTTGTTTGTAATGGAGGTCTGCTACATTTGATTCAATGCTCAGAGGGGTTCCGTTTTGCCCTCCTGAAAAGGCCTCTACTTTGACAGGATTGCCGCTGAATAAGTAGGTTTGAGCATTTTTCAATCTTTTTACAAATTCCCAGTTGGAGATGTGTTTTAGATAGTTAACGACATTGCTGATGGCAGTTGAAGCGCCCGTCTTTTCCGGTCTTACCATTGGCCGGTTAGGGTCGTTGGGTTTAGTCAGATAAATCAGATTATCCCTGATCTGAAGGCTGTAATCCGCATTGGTTTCTTCATCTTCCAGTGCAATATTTTGGGTGATGTTCTGGAATTCTTCGAGTAATGTTTTGACGAAAGTAACTGGTCCGTTATGGTTATTGACAAATAGTTTGACCGGGTGGGCCATGAGCCCTTCTATGGTGGCTTTATAAACCTGTTTCTTGTTTGGAGAATCAGCAGGTCGGAATTTGATCCTGGTCTCGTCAGGCAGAATCTTATGGATTTTTCCTGCGAATTGTTCCTGGTTCGGACCGGTAATCGTAACCCTTTTGTTTTTAGGAGAAATACCCATCAGGCTTCCCATGTCCAGTACCCAGCCATTTTTATGATTATAAATCACATTGCCATACAAAGGTTGCTGTTTTACTTCCTTATTCAGGAAAGTCGCATAATTGCCAGAGGAGTCTTCCCCCGGCAAACGCAATTGTGGCTTTTGGGTGAATGTATTGTTGAGGTAGTGCCGGACCTGGCTCATGAGGTCATAATAAGTAATATTTCCGCGGGCTCTTTTGAGAATGTTGACCAGGTAGGAGGTGAATACTCCCTGCCCGTTCACTTCCAGTGCAGATTCATCGGACTCGCAGGCGGAAAGATGCACGTGTATGCCTTCGGGATTCACCTGGGAAAGATGTTGGTTTTGGAGTTTTTCTACAGTGATATCATCTGTAAATATGAAATCCTGCCAATTCCTTTGTGGCGCCACACATTTTACCCGCCGTTCCCGGGTGTCGTTATCACTCAGGAAACCATTTCTGGTATTATCCCCGGAATGGCAACAGTCAAAAATGGTGAGCAGGTGAGGTGGGGTGGATTTCGGCTTGTCTTTCGTTCCATGGACGATCTGACCGATGAGGAATCTCAATTCTTTATCGGCGAGTAAACAAGGCCCGTTTTCATCATTGTAACAAACCAGGCATTCCAGCCGACCATCCGT
>QQUB01000482.1 GCA_008501835.1 Bacteroidota bacterium | reverse complement strand
ATGCAAGGCTCTTGTTGTTTGTAGTCGTTACATCTTTTCAAAATGAAAAAGTGGATTCTTAAGGCCGTCGTTCAAAAATGTATTTCCTTCCTGCCCTTCCGGCATAAGATCAATTTTTTCTTCCAGAAATATATTACCAAAGGCGTTTTTCTCACTGAAGATTACTTCTTTGACAGATTATCTCACGCCAGGGATCATATCGATGCAGCAAAAACATATCTCAAATCCGTAGAAGGGCTTACAACCCTGGAATTAGGGACCGGTTGGTATCCCGTCGTCCCCATCAGCATGTTCCTTTCCGGCGCTAAAACCATCCATACAGTTGATATCAGTAACCTGTGTGATAAAGACAGACTTACTACTACCCTCGAGATGTTCATTTTTCAATTAGCCCATGGAAAAGTTGAAAATTACATCACTCCCCTCCCCGATCGTCTGGAAACACTGAAAAAAATTCACAAAAATTCAGACAAGCTGAGTTTCGAAACGATGCTTGATGAACTCAATATCGTTTACTCCGTTCAGGATGCCAGGCAGCTAAACCTTGAAAATGACTCCGTTGATCTGATCCATTCCAACAATACGTTTGAACACGTCTATCCGGAAATCCTGAAGGAACTACTTCTGGAATTTAAAAGAGTAGGTAAACCAACTGGCATCATGTCCCATTTCATTGATATGTCTGATCATTTTGCACATTTTGACAAATCCATAACCATTTATAACTTCCTCAAATTCTCGGATAAGCAGTGGAAAATCATTGATAACAGTGTTCAGCCGCAAAACAGATGGAGGTTTCCGGATTATGTTGACCTATACAAAAAATTAAACCTCAATCTCTTAAAAGCTACCACCCGCAAAGGAAACTCCAAACTTCTTGAATCGATAAAAATACATGACCAATTTAAAACAATACCCGTGGAAGAGCTGGCTATAAGCCATTGTATGCTTATTTCAGGGCAGAACTAATCGAATAATTATATTATTTAATATCTTAGAGCCAGGCAAAAAAGCCCTTATCCTACCCTCTGTACTTTTGTTAAAAATTTCTTAATTTTTTTTGCCAGAATTGTGTACCTTTTCGAAAAAATTACGTCAAAAGAGAAATTACAATGATTCCGACTTGACGTATTTTCGAGTGTTATTCATCAAATTCAGAAGATTTGCAAGCGTCGGAAATAACATGTAATAAAGGAATGGAAGATATGAATGTCATCCATTCTTACCTAGAAACCCAGGCATCTCAATGCTTCACGATCCTGTATGAAAGATACGCGGGTAAGATTTACAGTAAGTGTATCTCCATGCTTAGAGACGAAGCACTGGCCCAGGATGCTACTCAGGAAATATTCACTAAAATCTTTCTAAACCTTGCAAAATTCAGTGGGAAATCAAGATTCTCCACCTGGATATACTCTATCACCTATAACTACTGTATAGACTACATCCGCAGAACGAAAAAGAAAAAAGATATCTTCACAGACGATATTGAAAAAGCACCGGATGTAATCGATGATGTACCAGATGAAGAACTGCTGGAACTTGAGGTTGAGCAACTGAAGAAAGTCCTCAGTGAGCTTCCGCCCGATGATACAGCTATACTGTTGATGAAATATCAGGATGGGATGTCCATCAAGGAAATTTCTGAGACTCTTGAGAAAACCGAAAGTGCCGTAAAAATGAGGATTAAACGCGCCAAGGAAAAAGCCAAGATGTTAAAATCAGAGCTTTTCTCCGCGATGCCTTAAAACAAAAACTGATGAATAATTTTCAAAAACTTCAGGAAGAACAGGAGGAGCATTACTACTCCTCAGGAGGTGGGGAAAACATGAAAAAAGAACTGACGGGAACCTTGTCTACCTTCCGTTTTATCGGAGATGTAATCGATGTATATCTTCCGAGGGTAGTTGATATGTTCATCGCCATTTCAGGAGGTAATTCACTTGAATCCGGAAGAAAGCCAGGAGAAGAACGAAACGACCCTGCCTCCGGAAAAATTTCTCCGGATAAAGGTAAAGGCCCCGGAGATTCTAACGACATTAATAACATTAGATAAACACCACATATTTAAAACAACCATATTATAACTACTACTTGAAATGGAAGAAGCAGAAAGAGCATTTTCAGTCTTGGGTATTTTAAAAGAACAATTATCAAATCTTGCAGGTATTCTTCCTAACCTCGTGGGGGCACTTGCAGTTTTTTTCATAGGGTGGCTCCTGGCCAAACTGGTAGCTAAATTGCTCAAGAAATTCCTTGGTGCAATTGGCATAGACAAACTCGCAGAAAAGTTAAACCAGATCGAAGTTGTCTATAACTCCAATATCAGGATCGTTCCAAGTACGATGTTGTCCAAGATCGTTTATTACCTCATGTTGTTTATTTTCATCATGGCAGCCACTGAAGTTTTGGGAATGAAAGCCATATCGGATCTCATGACGAGCTTCATGAACTACATTCCTAAATTACTCATGGCTCTCCTGGTATTGATCATAGGCGTCGTTTTGGCAGACATGCTGAAAAAGGCAGTATTTACGGCCTGCGAATCCCTCGCTATTCCGGCATCAAAACTGATATCGAATGTGGCATTTTATTTCCTTTTCCTCAATATCATTATGATCAGTTTGAAACAAGCTGACCTTCAAACTGATTTTATCGAAAATAATATTTCCATTGTTTTGGGAGGAGTTGTCCTGGCATTTGCACTTGGATACGGAATAGCTTCCCGGGGATTGATGGCAAGCATGCTGTCTTCCTTTTACAATAAAGAAAAGATCGCAGTTGGACAAACCATCCGGATCGAAGACACTACAGGTACCGTTAAAAGTATCGGTAGTACTACTTTCACCCTGGAAACGGAAGACAGAGAAATAATCATCCCACTCAGCAAACTCATGTCTGAGAAAGTAGAAATATTTAAAAATTCGTAAAACACATTTCATTAGTTAAAATTCTACATTAATCCATTCCGGGAAAGAAAGTTAAGCGCTGCTCTTATGTAAGGGAAAATGCTTTCTTCCCGGCTTAAAAATCATTACAAGGATGAAAAAATCACTTTTATTGATGATCGCATTTATGATCACTTTTTCCACCGCCATGAACAATCTAATGGCACAGGACGCCCCGGCCGCAGAGGAAACCAAAGAGGAAAAACCTGCTTGGAAAACTGGCGCTGGGCTTGGACTGGATTTTGCACAGTTATTACAGATTAACCCAAAACAGGGAGCCGGACAAAACCGACTTGGTCTGGGCGGTGCGATTAATTTCTTTGCCAAATACAAAAAAGACCGCATGGCATGGGATAATGTCGCTTCGTGGCAACTCGGCCTTCAAAAACTCGGTTCCGGAGTTATCTCAATGGGATCCGATACCAAGATTCCATTTCAGAAAGCTATTGATGAGTTAAGGTTCAATTCAAAAGCAGGTTATGCTATTGCTGAAAAATCTAAAATTTTCGCAGCTGCCGACTTTTCTTTTATGAGCCAGCTTACACCAACTTATAATGGAACGGATGAATATCCTGGGAATTTCCTTTCAGATATTACCGACAATGGAACAGGCGTTTTACAATCTAAACTGTTCTCACCAGCTGTTATGACTTTATCTGTTGGTCTTGATTACAAAATATCCGATAACTTTGCGATCTACTTCTCTCCTATCGGAGCAAAATGGATTGTAGTTCCTGATGATGGTATCGCCGCTCTGAACGTTCATGGAAATCCTGTTGGTGAGAATGTCTTCAGTGCTCTTGGTGCGCTCGCAAGAATGAACTATTCCAATAAATTCCTTGAAGATCGACTTGTTTACACTTCCGGGCTGGCTTTGTTCTCCAACTACAAACTGGAACCTCAGAACATCGACGTTGACTGGGTAAATGAAATTGGTTTCAATATCTTCAAAGGCCTTCAGGCATCGATCACTTTCAATGTATTTTACGACCATGATGTGAAAGTCCAGATCACAGATTACGATGCACCAAATGGTGTAAGTGGCCTGGGACGTCGTGCGAGCATTACAGAGCAGTTTTTGCTTAAGTACAATGTGACATTCTAATAAATACTATTTTTCTAAAAAATAGTATTTCTAACCCAGTAAAATAGGGCCTAATTGAAATTAGGCCCTATTTTTTTTCAATATCAACACATTAGTTTTGGATTTGCTTCCAACAAACACAGGCTAAAGACCTGTGCTACATTCTTTTTTTCCAATTATTCCTTAACTTGCTCTCTCAAATTCGCTTTCTAGAATAAAAGCAAAACCACCTGTCCACGAATAATTTTTATTGCAATTTCTACATTGGTATTATTAAAAATTCAAAAGTCATTCGTGCCTTGGTGGCTACTAACTAAAGAACATCGAAATCATGCCGAAAGAAAAACTATTCCTGCTCGACGGACACGCTTTGGTCTACCGTGCACATTACGCCTTCATCAATCGTCCTCTCATCAACTCTAAAGGAGTAAATACTTCCGCTGTCACTGGATTCACAAGAGTACTCTGGGACCTGATGAGAAACCAGCAACCGCATTACCTTGCTGTAGCTTTTGACCTTCCTGGTCCTACTTTCAGGCATGAAGCTTATGAGCCCTACAAAGCCAATAGAGAAGCCCAACCAGAGGATATAACCATTGCCATTCCATACATCCATAAAATCTTAAAAGGATTTAAAATCCCTATCGTTACGCTTGAAGGTTATGAAGCTGATGATGTGATTGGCACACTGGCCAAACAAGCAGAGAAAGAAGGCATGGAAGTCTATATGATGACTCCGGATAAGGACTTCGGGCAATTGGTTTCTGAAAATATTTATCTCTACAAGCCTGCTCGCATGGGCAACGGAGTGGAGATTATGGGCGTCGATGAAATAAAAGAAAAATGGGACATTGAACGAGTGGACCAGGTGATTGATATGCTTGGGCTCATTGGTGACAGTGTTGATAACATTCCGGGTATTCCCGGCATAGGCCCAAAAACGGCTACCAAATTGCTCAAACAATTTGATACGGTGGAAGGGCTGCTTGAAAATGTAGAATCCTTAAAGGGAAAGCAAAAGGAAAATGTGACCAAATTTGCTGAACAGGGCCTTTTGTCCAAACAGTTGGCCACGATCGACATCAATGCCCCTATTAGCTTTAATGCAGATCTGTTCAAACTGGATCCGCCAGACAAGGACAAACTTGCTGAAATATTTAAAGAACTGGAATTTAGAACACTCGCCAATCAGATCCTCGGAACTGGTGCGGAAGATGCCAAAAAAGCAACTCAGGGCTCTCTTTTCGGGAAAGCAGAAATGAGTGCTGCAGTAGCGGCCCCGGCTATGCCTAGCCATTCCATTGCTACAAAAAATATCGAAAATACAGAACACTCCTACCACCTGGTGGACACATTGGATGGGGCCAAAGACCTCGCCAAAAAGCTTGCCGCCCAAAAACACTTCTGTTTTGATACAGAAACTACCAGTATCGATGCCAATCAGGCGGATCTTGTAGGAATTGCCTTTTCTATAAAATCCGGTGAAGCCTTTTATGTGCCGGTGCCGGAAGACAGAGTGGAAGCTTATAAAATTGTCGATATCTTCAAGCCGGTTCTGGAAGATGAAAACATCATCAAAATTGCCCAGAATATTAAGTACGACGCCATAGTTATGAAGTGGTATGATGTGGAAGTCAAAGGTACTTATCAGGATACAATGATCGCTCATTACCTGCTTGAGCCAGAATTACGACACAATATGGATTATCTGGCTGAAACCTATCTCAAATACAAGCCGGTTTCCATAACCACCTTGATCGGAAAGGGAAAAAAACAACTCTCCATGAGGGATATTCCAGTGGAAAAGGTGAGCGAATATGCCGGAGAAGATGCCGATATCACCCTCCAGTTACAGGAATATTTATTCCCCAAAATGGAAGAGGAAGGTCTTAAGGATCTTTATTATAAAATTGAAGAACCTTTGACCAAGGCACTGGTAGACCTCGAATTTGAAGGTGTCAATCTCGATGTTGATTACCTCAATGAATACTCTGTAGAGCTCGGAACTGAAATTCAGAAAGCAGAGAACCAGATCTATGAAGAAGCGGGGGTACGATTCAATATCGCTTCTCCTAAACAAGTAGGAGAAGTATTATTTGAAAAACTGAAACTACCCTATCGCTGGCGCAAGACAAAAACCGGGCAATATTCAACAGATGAAGAAAAACTCACGGAATTATCCCTGAACTATGAGATCGTTAATGACATTTTAAAATTCAGAGGGCTTTCCAAATTGAAATCCACCTACGTGGACGCCCTACCCAAAATGGTCAATCCAAAAACGGGCAGGATTCACAGTTCCTTTAACCAGGCATTAACGGCTACGGGACGATTGAGCAGTAACAATCCCAACCTGCAAAATATTCCTGTCAGAACGCCTGAAGGTGCCCGGGTAAGAAAAGCGTTTATTCCGAGAGATGACAATCATATTGTACTGGCAGCTGATTATTCACAAATTGAATTGAGATTAATCGCGGAAATGAGTGGAGAAGAAGCCATGCTTAAAGCTTTTCAGGAAGGAAAGGACATCCACAGTGCTACTGCTGCCGGAGTTTTTGAAGTACCTTATGAAAAGGTTACC
>QQUB01000472.1 GCA_008501835.1 Bacteroidota bacterium | reverse complement strand
ACCAGGATAATTATAATAAACGCCTGCCATTGTATGAATATGTGGCTGCCGATGATGCACAGGCGGTTGTACCTAATCTGGATAAAGCGATAGAAAAGGTTGGTTTGGTGGTTAATCAACACCGTTACAGCCAATGGACAGATGATTGCTACCTGTTGTTGGGGAAGGCACAGTTTCTTAAAAAAGAGTACGAAACAGCTGAGGAAACTTTCCAGTTTTCTGTTGTGGAATTCAGTCCTGAAAAGGTGAGAAAAGCTGAACAAAAAGCTTCAAAAACTAAAAAAGGCAAAAAGAAAAAAGGCGTTTCTTCTTCCAAAAAGAAAAAGACTTCTTCCAAAAAGAGCTCAAAGAGCAAGGAATTGAGTCAGAAACAAAAGCGTAAACAAGCCAACCGGGCTGTTAAGAAAAAGAAAAAGGGCAAAGGAAGTTCAGGTAAGAAACCCTCTTCCAAAAAGACCCCGGAAAAAGAAGAAACCAAGCTTGTTGAAACGCCCAAAACAACCACTCCTGAAAAGAAGGTTGATACCGGGTTGATCTCCATTGCTGAGGACTCGGAAACACCGGCCAAAAATGATGGAAAAAATGGTCCTTTTAAGCACCAGCCAGCCTTCCAGGAAATCCAGTTATGGTATGCAAAAACGCTTATTGAAAGGGATAAATTTATAGAAGCTCAGCGCGTGCTTAAGAGTCTTAATGACAACACTGGAATTTATAAAGATATTCAAAATCACCTTCCCGTTGTACAGGCTCATTTGCATTTAAAATTAGACAATTTGCCATTGGCAGCCAACTATCTGGAGAGATCCATTGAGCTCGAAAAAAACAGGGCATTAAAAGGGCGTTATGCGTTTATTTTAGGGCAAATTCAGCAGGAAATGGGGAACGGTCAGGCTGCATTTGCTGCCTTCCAGCAATCGCTGAAATACAGCCCTGATTATGAGATGCAATTCAGCAGTAAATTGAAGATGGCGCAGAACGAATGGATCTCCGGAAAAGGCAGTGCTGAAGATGCCATTGCAACCCTTGAAAGCATGCTCAAGGACCAGAAAAATTACGAGTTCAAAGACCAGATTTATTATGCTCTTGCGGGCATCGCACTTAAGCAGGGAGACCGTACTGCTGCCATGGAATATTTGTCCCAGTCATTAGCCAGTAATCTGGCCAATTCAGCCCAGAAAGCAGAGGCCTATTACCAGTTGGGTAATTTGTTTTTTGAGAACCAGGATTACGTTGAAGCCAGTGCCTATTTCGATAGTACTTTACAAGTGCTTCCCAAGACGGACGACCGGTATAATGAGGTGGAAAACAAGGCGTTTAGTTTAAAAGACATTGCCAATAATATTAGACTTATTGCACTGAATGACAGTCTTTTACGCATTGCTGACATGTCTGATGAAGAAAAGCGAAACCTGGCGTATGAAATCAAAAAAGAGGAGGAAGAAAAGCGGAGAAAAGCCCGTGAAGCGAAGGAGGATGAGGTTAAAAGACCTGGCCCCGGGCCGGTTGGAAGACCTAAAGAAAGTTCCTTTTTTGCCTATAATGACAAGTCCGTAAAAAGAGGTAAGAGAGAGTTCCAGAGAAAGTGGGGCGGAAGGCAATTAGAGGATGACTGGAGGCGGTCGAACAGACAGTCTGCCGGGGTGGATGAACCCCTTGATTTTGAGACGGAAGTTGTGAGTACTTTGACCCAGGAGGAAATAGATAAAATACTTGGTAATGTACCTAAGTCTCAAGGGGAGAAAAATGCACTTATTCTGGCCACCAAAAAGGCTATGTCAACCCTTGGAACTTTGTACCGTGAACGCCTTAAAAATAATCAAAAAACGGTCGATATTCTGGAAGAACTCAACCGGAGATATCCAGCCAATGTTTATGAGCTGGAATCCTGGTACGTTCTCTACCTGGCATATACGGATTTGGGGAATCAGAGCAAGGCTCGTGAGTATTACGACAAGATTATCAACAAGTATCCTACGACCAATTATGCCAAGATGCTTACGGATCCGGAATTCGCTGCAAAATACATGGATGAAGAGCTTCAGCAAAACCTTAAATTTGACCAGGCTTATGTGATGTTCAGTCAGGGTAAATATGCTCAGGCCATCCAGCAAAGTGAAGAAAATCTCAAGGGCATTTTCGGTAAGCATCCGTTGAAGCCAAAATATGCCCTTTTGATGGCCATTTGTTCCGGTAATACGGAAGGAAAGGAAGCCTATATTAACAACCTTAAATCCCTGATCGCAACCTATCCGGATACGGAGGAAGAAAAGCGTGCAAAAGAGATTCTGAGAATCCTTGGAGTACGAGGAGCTGCATTACCCGGAGGGGTTTCAGACGAAGAAGGAACCTATGATTTTGAGTATAAGGAAAGGGCCCTTCACTACATCATTATTGTCTTCAATGAGGATGTGAAATTGAATGCCCATAAAATCGTTGTTTCCGACTACAACAGGAAGTACCATAAACTGGATAAGATCAGGATTTCCAATGTTTTTCTTGGAGAAAAAAATGATACTCCGGTACTCGTTTTGAGAAGGTTCAAAGACCAGGAAACGGCGATGAACTATTATAATGGTGTGCAGAAGAACCTGGGAGAATTTATTGATCAAAATATCAATTATTCCCTGTTGCCTATTTCGCAGGATAATTACCGCAGAGTATTGAAAAATAAATCGGCAGACGGCTATTCTTCCTTTTTCCAGTTGAATTATCTAGATTAAGGGGAATCTGCTAAGATTTATCCGAATTATTAATACGGATATTCTAAAAAACCTGCCCGGTAGAAATGGAGCATTCATTCCATTCCTTCCGGGCAGGTTTTTTTAGTTTGAGAACCATTATACAGGGGTAATTTCCTATCTTTCAGGGTTATTTTTCCTTTTTGTTTCTCAATCTAAAATCCAACTTATGAAAAACCGATGGTTAATCCTTATACTCCTGACCGTTCTGGTCCAGTGGAGTTGTCACTTGCCTCAAACGACAAGAGATACAGTAAATTTTACCGTTTTACAGATGAATGATGTTTATGAGATCTCGCCTTTGGAAGGAGGGAAATCGGCCGGGCTGGCTCGCGTTGCAACCATTCTGAAAGAGCTTGAAGCTGAAAACCCCAATACCATATCCCTTTTATCCGGTGATTTTTTAAGTCCCTCGCTAATGGGAATGTTAGAAGATAAAGATGGAGAGAAAATTGCTGGCCGGCAGATGGTTGAAACGTTAAATGCGCTCGGTCTGGATTATGTTACTTTTGGCAATCATGAATTTGACCTTAAATCAGGGGAACTGTTGCAAAAAAGGATCGACCAGAGTGATTTTTTGTATGTCTGCAGTAATGCTTTCAGAAAATACGAAAATGGGGACACCGAACCTTTTACCCAGAAAGGGAATCCTGTACCTCCTTATGTTGTTGAAACCTTTAAAAGTGCTTCAGGAAAGGAAGTCCGGGTAGGTATTACCGGGGTGGTATTACCCTTTAATCGCCAACCTTACGTTCATTACACCTCTTTTGAAGAAAATCTTGCTTCGGTAGGTAAAGAAATGGCCTCTCAAACAGATGTTATACTGGCTATCACTCACCTGAATATCGATCAGGACATTGATATGGCTAAAAAGAATCAAGATTACCTTGTATTCTTTGGTGGTCATGATCATGTAAACATGAGACATCAGATTGGCAATACTTTGATCACTAAAGCTGATGCCAATGCCAAGACCATTTATATTCACAGATTTTCCTATAACCCAAAAACAGGAAAAACCTCCGTCAGGTCAGAATTGAAAAAGATCGATGATACGATTGCCGATGAGCCGGAAACAAGAAAGGTGGTAAAAGAATGGGAAGGCAGCGTAGAGGATATCATTGAAGAGATGGGGTATAAACCGGATGAGGAAATTCTTGTGGCGAAAACAGCTCTGGTATGTACAGAATATCAGATTCGAGGAGAGCCAACCAATTTTGGAATAATTACAGCCAAGTCTTTCGAAAAAGCAATCCCCGGTGCTGATGCCTATGTACTGAACAGTGGGTCTATGCGCTTGGATGATAATTTGCAGGGTATTATTACTGAATATGATATATTGAGGGTTTATCCGTATGGCGGACCTGTTTCACGTGTTCATATGAATGGTACTGATTTGGCAAAAGTTTTGGAAATTGGCATGGTCACCAATAAAGGAGAGGGCGGATATTTTCAAACATGGAAAGTGGATAAATCTGCTGGCGGTAAATGGATGGTGAGTGGTAAGGAAATAGAACCTTCCAAAAAGTATTCGGTCATAATGCCTCAGTTTTTAGCTTCCGGAAAAGAATCTAATCTTGAAATGCTGGGAGACATGCCCCGGGACGAATTTGAAAAATTCGAAATAAATGGGGTAGAAGTCATTAATGATGTTCGTGACATTGTAATTGCTTACATGAAGGAGTTGAAAGTTTTTGAGTGATTTACCTTAGTTGCGAGTTGCGAGTTTTAGATAGAAAACCGCCAATTCATAAAATTTGTGGAACAAGGAAAGAGAAAAGATGAAGAGATTTCTTTTCCTTGTTCCATTTTTTCCTTATTCCACTGTTTCCTTTTTTTCTCGTTTTCTTTTCCACCTCCTGTGGGACCATAACCAGTTGGCCGGATCTTTTTGGATGATCTTTTCAAGGGCTTGGGCATATTGTTTTGTTATGTCGGCTTCTTTTGTCTTGCCAGGTTCTTTACACAATAGGGAAAAGGTAACTTCATAAAAGCCTCTTTTGACCCTTTTGATGTCAGCAAGGTAAACCGGGTAATTGGTTCTTCTTGCAATTTTGTCCATTCCGTGATGGAAGGCGGTTTCCTGGTTGAGGAAATTCACCCAGTGGGCATTTTTTATGTCAGAGGGGGTTTGGTCGGCAATGAAGACATAGGCGGCGGGGATATCCCTCTTTTTTACTAGGGCTCGGGCCGTTTTGGACATACTAACCAGTTCCAGGTCCCATTTTTGTCGGTGTTCATTAAAAAAGGTATTGGCCTTTTTATTTTTCAGCGGTTTGTAAATTCCTACCACCTGGTGTTTCAACCAAAGGTTGACGGATAAGACAGCCCATTCCCAGTTGGTATGATGGCTTGCGAGTATAATGATGGGCTGATTTTGCTGAAAGTCTTGTGTCAGGAGTTCTGCATTAATAAATTGATATCTTTTGAGGATGGCTTTTTGGGAAATACCCAGTCCTTTAAATGTTTCCACAAGGATATCTGAAAAATTGCGGTAGAACGCTTTGACGAGATGAAGGATTTCCTTTTCCGTTTTTTCTGGAAAGGACCGGAGGAGGTTGTCTGAGATAATCTTATAACGGTATTTGAAAATTGTATATAAGAGGAAGTATAAAAAATCAGAAAGAACGTACAGGACAGGAAAAGGAAAATACCTGAATACAAAAGAGAGCCCTTTAAAAATCAGATGCTGAAATCTATGCATTTGCTTTATTGCTATATGTTCTTTAATTTTGAAGACCTACCCATACCGTCCAACCCTTAATATATCGAAAGAATCGTATTGGCTTTCGGATAGGAAATTTTGGTCAAATCTAAGAAGAAATTTAAACAAGGTACTCATGTTGAAACCAGCGGCGGTTATAGCGGACAGCCAGCCTGTTTTTATTAAAGGCTTACAAGCTGTTTTAAGTGAAATGAATACGTTACAGGTAGATGTTGCGGCAACATTTGATGATGGCGAATTACTGATAAACTATTTAGAAGAAAAACCTCCGTCGCTGCTACTGATGGACTTTAATCTCAAGTCAAGGGATGGTTTTGAAATAATCAGGTGGATAAAGGCGCACAAAGTCCCTGTCAAGGTGATTGTAATTACAGCATATGATGATGAAAGAATAAAGAGAAAAGCCAGTAGGATGCAGGTAGATGGTTATATTTATAAAACCGAGAGTGTTGAGCAAATTGAGAAAGCTATTATGGCGGTATTGGAGGGGCAGGTATGTTATTCGTCCCTGCGTAATATTTCAAGGCGTAACAAGGACCTTGTCGGAGCATCGGGAGCTGCCTTTGGGGATGGGTTTCAGAAAAGGTTTAACCTTACCAAAAGAGAGCGTCAGATCATAGGTTTGATTGCGGATGCCATGAGCAGTAAAGAGATTGCAGAGACCTTATATATAAGTGACCAGACGGTGAGTGTTCATCGGAAAAATATTATGAGAAAGCTGGGGGTGAGCAATACAGCGGCTGTGATCAAGGTTGCCTACCGCTATGGATGGAAATAATTTGATTTTTTTTGTGGATGCAAAGGCTTGATTAATAATCTTTTAGGTGTGATTTGTTGAGGTAGTTCTTAATAAGTTGTTAAAAATACCTAGTTTAGGGTATGATTTTCCATAATTTTTCATTTATATTTGCAATCACATAATTACTACAAGATAATAGCAATAAGCTTTTACACGACCTAAATCGAGGCTTACTATTTACATAGATATTGAACTGAAAAGTTACCCTGAATAGCGACTTAAGAGAAAAACCATTTTTTTATTGCTTATATTGATTGAATAGTTTACCTTTGCAGCATTACTTTACAATCATTAATCCCATGATAATTAAAAGGTACGCCAACCAGCACCGTTCGGTGTCTGTATTTGATTCTCCTGTAATTA
>QQUB01000209.1 GCA_008501835.1 Bacteroidota bacterium | reverse complement strand
CCATTATATTCATACTCTGTGATGCCTTCTGCTACAGACAGGGTAGAGTGCAGGGAACTGTGTCTGGCTCCTGATCTGTTAAACCGGCAGTTGAAGCCTCCATCAGGTAATTTTTGAGAAAGCACAAAGTCCACTACCGAGTTCATTTCAGCAGCTTCCACACCAAAATAGCAACCGTAATTCATAAACATCCCGTTTAGGCATACATCGCTTTGCAGGATGTTCTGGGAAGGATTGACCCCTCCGTCAAGGGTCTTCTCTTCCCTGGCGATTTTGGCGACGGTTTCTGTGGCCTCCGGTTGACGGGGATTAATATTGAGGTATCTCAGGTCCAGTAAGGTGTAATGCGAGGAGGTCCATTTGGGCTGATAAAACTTTAGGCCCCAATGTTGGTTGGGTTGTCTCTTCGCCAGAAAGGCAGATCCCCATCCTTCCAGGGAAATCCGTTCTCTAAGGTCTGGCCGGTCTATACCAAGTAAGTCTCGGTGGGTTTGATATTGAATGGCCACATCTCCTTCAAGCAGCCAGTTAATGATTTCCTGTTGATTCATTTTTCCCCGATTAATTTCAAAAACCATTGGATCATTTCAGGTTCGTCCACAATACTCCAGCTGTGTGGATGACGCCTCCCGTCCCAGAGATATCCTTTGTTTTCCGTGAGGATCAATTCTGCATTGGAATTGCCCTTGATGTTCAAGGTGTTTATCAATGCGGCCAGGTCAATCGAATTCATGGCATAATAATCTTTTCTTCTCGTTTCCATCCACCACTGTACATCTGGTTCTGTGTAGGCTCTGATGGATATTTCGGATAAAGCTTCAACATTGGGGCCACCATCATTCAGGTAATTATAAGGCGAATATTGAATGTATGCTTCGAGATTATCCTCGGGGGTACCTCCAAGGTTTTTTTCCAGGTAGGAGGATACCCAATAACCTTCATTGGTTGCTGAAGCATGGAATTCAAGTGTTTTAGCCTTTACCATTTCTTTGTGGAAACGAATCATGTCCAGAGGTGCATCACAAATAGCAATGGCCATCGGTTTTAGATGGTATTTGGCAACTTCCGATTGGCTGAATGTTGCCAATTTCAAGGCACGGGTTCCCTCAAGGGACATGCCGCAAAAAAGAATGTTTTGCTTAGGAATATCTAACTGGGAAACAGCTTGAAAAATATACTTTTCGATCTCCTGCATTCTGGAGGTTTCAAAAAAGAACTCCAACCGGTTATCCGTTGTTGCATATAAAACGGCGAGGTGATTTTTGAGTGCTTCGTCTATCAAAACGTCACTATTTATAGTATCTCTTCTGGAACGGGTGAATACGATCAGACCTTTGACTTCACCGGTTTCAGGAGCCCAGAGGGTATAGCCAGGATTGATTTTGGGAATGCTTATTCCCTCTGCAAGATGAATGTTTCCTTCAACTTTTTCTTCAACGTTGATAACCTGTTGCGCAAGGCTGGGAAAACAATTGATCATTAAAAAGATGAATAGAATTTTCTTCATAGCATTAATTGGTCAAAAAGGAATGGAACCAGTGTGCAAACTGTACACCATGAAATTATTTGGATGGCTACATAGCCAGTAAAACCTAAGGTACTTAAAAAAAATGATGAAGGAAAGTACCTGCATAAGTGTAAATGTCCAAACAGCGTAGGTCATTAGTTTTTTTATCGACCTTTGTCTAATAAAATTCAGTAGCGGTTGAAATAAAAACAAAGCTAAAATGCTGTAAAAAATCAGATCCACTAAAAGGCCTGTTAAATAGATTTCATGTTCAAATGAATTAACCCACGTACTGCTCATAAAAGCCATGGGGAAGCCATAAAGATCGGGTCCTCCGTCTGGATGAACATTATCAGCTTTCATGGTAAGGTTCATCATTCCGATAAAGCCTAAAGGAATGTAGAATTTTATTATTTCCTTTACTTCTATTCGGGGTAGATTTTCAGAGAGTTGATCATTTATGTCATTGTCTAAAACATCCATCGGATTAAGGTTGTAATTTGACCTGCTTTAAAAACCAAACGGTCAAAACTGCACCAATGATGCCCAGAACGCACCATAAGACTATGAGGAAGGTGTCCGGATTGAGTTTTTGTATGTACATACTTAATCCCATGGCCATAAGTGCAAAGCCCAAGGTAGTAGATTTTGTGAGCATTACACCGGTCAACTTATACCCAAATTGGCGATCCATGGCATAGCCTGCCGCAGCAATTACCATCAGGGGGATAGCCATAGCCAGGTCGAGGGAGTAAATGATCAGTGGTGCTGAACCATCCGGTGTGTCAGATTGGTGTAAAGGGTCGGTAAGATGTTGAATGATATCGGTCATCCAAATGATAATAAGCATCAAAGAGATCAACAAGAGGTAGGACACGATGAGCCTTTGGGCCCATTTTTGACTTCCCGTAATTTTCTCAGGGTTGGAAAACAGGTCAAAAAATGCCCAAAACAAACAAATCAGCGATAGTCCGAAAATTGGGATGTGGAAGAGGTATAAGAAGGTCAGTTCGGCTGCAAACATGAAAAAGGCGTAGGTGTAGACAAAGTAAAATAAGGCGCCCGTATAGACCATTTGCCATTTCCAGTTCTTAATACGATAGCTTTGAATATAGGAAATAAATAAAAGGGGTACAGCGAGGAACACGCTTACAATATCCTGTCCGAGCCATTGAGCGTTGGCCCATTCACCATCCTGGTAAATACCGTTTTTGGCGATGCTGATAAACCCGGAAAAAAGTACCAGAACGATGATGAAAAAAATAAGCGTGGTCCGTGTTTTTTTCTCCATGACGAAGCGTTATCTGATGACAAAAAAGGCCATTACCATTGATGGCCTGCTATGAGAAAGCTCAATGTCAATCGGGTGGAGAAATCCTTAGATTGTTAGTGGACAATATACATTCTTGATTTGTTCAAATGTACAAAATACCTGCTGGATATTCGATTATAAGAGGTACAAAAAAAGCGGAACAACAAAATCGTTGAATCCGCTTTCTCTCTTGTATAAAATCTAGTTAAAAACCTGAAATATTGTTTACGCTTGTTTCACCAGTTGTGCATCTATTACCAACTGAACTTTGTCGGCTACCACAATGCTTCCTGCTTCCGTAACTGCATTCCATTTCAGATTAAAATCTTTACGGTTGATAAAACCGGAAATTTCAAAACCAGCTTTTGTCTGACCGTATGGATCAACAGCTGTGCCATTGTAATCTACATCTAAAATGACCTCTTTGGTAATATCCCGAATAGTCAGGTCACCTGTCAGTTTGTTTCCGTCAAAAGACTTCGAATTGAATTTGATCTGTGTAAACTGTTCGGCGTTGAAAAAGTCGTCAGATTTCAAATGAGCATCGCGGTCGTTATTACCGGTACTGATGGAGTCCACATCAATGGCAACCTCAACGGCTGCGTTGGTGAAATCGTCATTCTCGGATTCTACATTGACCTCAAAAGATTCAAAGAATCCTTTCACAGTTGAGATCATCATGTGTTTTACTTTGAATCCTACTTCAGAATGTGTGGGGTCAATGGCCCACCTGGTCATGGTTAATGTGTTCATTGTTTGTTTGATTTATATTGTTTATTTATGATGTGTTACGAGTTCCGTGTTTCGATGAAAAAAAACCCGTAACCCGTAACCCGAAAAGGTATTAAATCTCCATTGGAACTTCCATAAGTAATACGGAGGCATTTTCATCAGCCTTGATGTTGATCTGGTCGGTATTCCAGACACCAAAACCGTCCCGCTTTTCCAGTGGCTGTCCTTCGATTGTAGTTTTACCATCCAAAATGAATGCATATACACCGTTGGCTTTATCCTTGAATTGGTAAGTCAGTTTTTTGCCTTTTTCCAGGTTGCCCATATGAAACCAGGCATTTTGATGGATCCAAACACCTTCATCCTTTGGATTAGGTGAGAGAATCTGCTGAAGATTATTCTTCATTTTTCCTTTATCCAGAGATATCTGGTCGTACCGTGGAGTTACCTGACGTTTGTTGGGAAAGAGCCAGATTTGAAGAAATTTCACCTGCTTGTCTCTGTTCTTGTTGTATTCGCTGTGAAAAACGCCGGTCCCGGCACTCATTACCTGGATATCTCCTTCTTTGATCACAGCGGTATTCCCCAGGCTGTCTTTATGTTCGAGATCTCCTTCCAGAGGAATGGAAATTATCTCCATATTATCATGAGGATGTGTTGAAAACCCTCTTCCGTTGGCAACTATATCATCGTTTAAAACTCTGAGCACGCCAAAGTTCATTCTTTGCGGATTGTAATAATTGGCAAAACTGAAAGAATGGTGGGAATCCAACCATCCGTGGTTAGCGTGGCCTCTGGTATTTGCTTTATGCAATACAGTATTCATTGTTTTTTCCTCTTTGTTTGGTAAATGATTAAACCCCACCTGTTTCATCAGTTGGTCGTAATCAGAATTTTTTAGTTTGACATTTTTGGCTCTCAACATTTGAGGAGACAAAGCTCCCATTGCTCCGGCCAGTAAAGTCTTTTTGAGAAATGATTTCCGATCCATGTCATTGTCATTTTGTTTGATACAAAAATGCAGGGATCTGTAGTGGTGAGAAATACGATAAAACGGAGAAGACTTATAAAAATCCGATATCAGCGATTTTTTTTGAATTTGGAAGGAGGCATTCCGGTACATTTTTTGAAAAAAGCACTGAAATGGGCAGGTTCTGAAAAACCAAGCTGGTAACCGATCTCTTTGGTGGAGAGTCCTGAGAAGTACAACATCCTTTTAGCGGCGGTTGTGATGCGGGATTGGATATACTCCTTGGCTGTTTTGCCAATGAGGGATTTGACGGAGCGGTTGAGGTGATCGGGACTAATGGCCAGTTCCCGGGCATAGCGGGAGGTGGAGTGCCATTCGGTATAATGTTCATCAACCAGGTTTTTGAAGCTTCTAAGAATGGTGTTCCCGGATTCGATCTGTTGGGGGTGATTTTGAGGTAGAGTACACACATTATTGCAACTGATCAAAAATAATTTTAGCATTGCACCAATAGCGGCATCCTTAAATTTATCGTCTGATTCATAATATCGGATAATCTCTTCACTAAAACCGGAAAGTGTTTCCAGGATCTCATCGTCGAGTTCAAGTGGGGGCGTGTCTCCGTAATTATTGAATAGGTTCAGATCGTCGATAAAACTGAGCGGGATGTGATTCTCTACCAGGAACTGGGCTGAAAATACCATGGCATAACCAATTGATTTTTCAGCTTCAATTATTTGATGTACTTGTCCGGGAGAAATGAAAAAGACCTGTTGACCTTTCAGTTTGAATTCCTTAAAGTCGATGAAGTGTTGCCCATTGGCTTTTTTGACCAATACAACTGTATAGTAATTGTGGCGGTGGGGTTCATCTGGTTTACCTCCATGTTTTTCATAAATATCTTCCATACGGGAAACGCCAAAGCTCTTGGAAGCATCATTTCTGTTGACATTGCTGTAGGTTTTTATTTCAGACATGGAAGTTACGGATGAGATTTAAAAAACATAACCCAAAAATACACCAACTCTCAATCCCGGCTGGCTTCCATTTTTAACAACGATCTCTTCCTTTTTGTTGTTAAAGTAGATTTTCTCTGTGCTCCAAAATCTGTATTTGCCGCCAAAAAAGATCTCGATAAAGAACCTGTTGGAAAAGCTGATATTCCTGCCAACAAGCAATCCGGGGCTGATTTGCTTAATATCTCCCTCGACAAGAAAATAATCGGGAGCCTGTTCGCCACTGGGCAGGATTTCTGTTTTGGAGAGTTCCGTGAATGCACCAACAAAGAATTTATCCATGAAAGACTGGTCTTTTCCTAAATAGTATCGGATTTCAGGAGTGAGGACATGCGTGTGTTCTGCAGGACCGTCTGTATTCCGCTGATCAAAACCAAAATGTAGCCAGGAGATCTGGGCTGAAAAATTTTGCTTTAATGAAAGTTCATAACCGGCCCCCATGAAGTACAGTTTCGGGTAGCCGATGATTATTCCTTTGGCCGCATGGG
Source organism: Bacteroidota bacterium (assembly GCA_008501835.1). GTDB lineage: Bacteria > Bacteroidota > Bacteroidia > Chitinophagales > Saprospiraceae > BCD1. Next base: position 619 of record QQUB01000209.1, on the reverse strand, counting down.
ATTGGGCGAAAGAGAATAGAGGAAGAATGAAGTATACAGTGATCAATACATACCTTTTCATAAGAGGTCTTATTGAAGATTAAGTATTTGGTCATAAAGGTTATAATTTTCATCATCAAAACAAACGAAAATCACTTCCTCAACAAATTCAGGATGGTGAGCCTGGACTGTTTGTATCGCAATTTCAGCTGCCTGGGCTTTAGGGTAACCATATATCCCCGTACTAATATTGGGAAAAGCGACCGTTGTCAGTTGGTACTCTTCTGCCAGACTTAGTGAGTTGATGTAACAATTTCGGAGTTTTTCGGGTTCACCGGATTTCCCTCCATTCCATCTTGGGCCTACGGTATGGATGACATGTTTTGCAGGCAGATTTCCGGCCGTTGTAATAACTGCCTCACCGGTAGGGCAACCACCCTGACGATTCCTGATCTTTATGCAATCATCAAGTATCGCCTTACCTCCTGCCCGATGGATAGCTCCATCCACTCCACCACCACCCAAAAGGGACGAATTGGCAGCATTGACGATGGCACCGGCTTGGATTTTTGTGATATCTCCTTTTAGTAGGGTAATTTTCATGGTTGAGTTGTTTTGAGATTTTGTAATTAAGATGTTG
>QQUB01000726.1 GCA_008501835.1 Bacteroidota bacterium | reverse complement strand
TCCTGAGTGGAATTGTTAAGTCGGCCATCAAAATGATTCTAAGGACCTCCTTCCAGGATACGCAATGCGGCGCCAAGATTTTCCAAAGAAGTCTGGTTCCTTTTTTGTTCAATAAACCATTTATGACCCCTTGGTTATTTGATGTTGAAATCTTCTTGAGATTGCAGAAGAAGTTTGGTAAGTCGACCCTGCAGAATGGAATACTCGAATTTCCGCTCATGCATTGGACGGAAGTAGGGGACTCCAAATTGAGTTTCAAACATTCAATTAAGATACCGGGTCAATTGATCAAATTGTATTACCAATATCATCTGGCAAAAAGGTTGAAGTTCAAATCAGCCGTTGAATTGTCCGACAAAATAAAAGTAATGTTGGCTGCCAGGAGGCTCAGTAAAAAAGTAAGTGCTAATTAATAGAAACAATCTCCCTTTCAATTTACCCCTTTCAAATTTTCCCCCACCTTTTTAATTATTTCAAATAAAAAATATGAGCAATAATAATTATGTAGCCATTATGGCAGGAGGAGTAGGAAGCAGGTTTTGGCCGATGAGTCGAAGCAGTTTTCCCAAACAGTTCCTTGATATCCTTAATACGGGACAATCTTTGTTACAAATGACCTTTAAGCGCTTTGCTGCTTTTGTGCCGGTAGACCATATTTTTATAGTCACTTCAGAAGATTATGTGGATATCGTTGGACAGCAGTTGCCAGAGCTCCCAAAAGAAAATATTATTGGTGAGCCCCAAAAGAGAAATACGGCTCCGTGTATCGCTTATATTTCCTTCAAGTTGAGAGCAATGAATCCGGATGCCAATCTCATCGTTGCCCCGAGTGATCACCTGATTGAAGATGAACAGCTTTTTAGAGCTACCTGCGAACAGGCCTTGGGTTATACCAGTCAAAATGCTGATTTCGTAACATTGGGTATACAGCCAACCTTTGCAAATACCGGATACGGATATATTCAATATGATTCTGAAAACGGTTCTCAGGGCGTTTACCCTGCCAGGAGGTTTACAGAAAAACCCGATCCGGAGACGGCTCAAGTGTTTTTTGAAAGCGGGGCTTATTTGTGGAATTCCGGGATTTTTATTTGGAAAGTAGCTGATATCCTGGAAGCTTTTAGGGCCTTTATGCCTGCAATGTACTACGCCTTCCAGACTGTGGCTACCTATCTCAATGGCCCCTTGGAAAAGCAGGTAATTGAAAATGTTTACAAAAACTGTGAATCCATTTCCATCGATTATGCCATTATGGAAAAAGCCAAAAACGTAAAGGTTATTCCTTCCCAATTTAACTGGAATGACCTGGGAACATGGAACAGTGCCTGGGAGAATTTCAGCAAAGACAATCTTGCTAATGCGATTAAGGGCGATAACGCCCTGGTTTTTGATTCCAAGGGATGTCTGGTTCAATCAAAGACCAAAAAACTCATTGTGGTCGGTGGAGTTGACGACTTAATAATTGTCGATACACCGGATGCTTTACTGGTTTGCCACAAGGATAATGAACAGCAAATAAAACAATACGTTGCCAGTGTGCAGGAAGCTTCAGGTCAACAATTTATATAATCTACGACAAGATTAGGGTTTTGGTTATCGAGGGAATCCTGGCCAATATACAGTGGTGAAGTTGATGTTGTTGGTCAGGTCCCTTTTTTCCAAACGTATTCGATTTCCAAGATCTGTCATCATTAGACACCATGGAATAAAATTACAACTGGAATTTTTGTTGGACCGGCAGTAATTGTAAGGAAGCTGCCGGCCAACCTTTTTCCCGGGATCAAAAGAACAGAAAATAAAATCATCCCTGTTTTAGGGTGGTGAAACCTTGACAGTACACATAACCTATAACAAATAACCAATGTTACGTTCCCCTTTTAATTTCCTAGTACTCCCTGCAGGGAATATCCTGTGGGTGAGTGCTATTTAAAAAGATAAACATTCCAAATATTAAATAACTCTATCATAGTTGAATCATGACATACAAATTGAAAAAAGGAATTACTTTTCTTCTGAATGTTTTTTATCCATTGTTCCGAAAATGGATGCCTTTCCAGGTTTATGCATACCTGGCTGTCGGAGCTGCCAATACCTTGTTTAATATACTTTTGTTCGTTGTGTTTTATCAGCTTGTTTTGCCGCAAGGACAAATAGAGTTTTTGGGTTTGGGTTTGGCTTCTTATACAATTGCTTTGGTATTTGCCTTTATTTTAACGGTACCAACAGGATTCTGGCTCAGTAAATATTTTGCCTTTACAGAGGCAGTTGACAACCCTAAAGAGAATACCAAACAATTAGGAAAATACTTTCTTGTGGTATTGCAGGGACTTGGTAGTGATTATCTGTTGCTCAAGGGACTGATCGTTTTTACAGGGATGCAGCCAACTGTGGCAAAATTCCTTTCAACTGTAATTGTGATAACTGTGAATTATATGCTGCAAAAGTATTTTACCTTTAAAGCCAAAGCACAACCCGGTGTGGAGCTCATGTAAAGAAACCAGATCAGGCAAGGGTAGACCTGAAAACTTATCCCTTTGTGGGGAAAGTCAATTATTTTTCGGAAAGCAAATCAGGGGTTGAATTCTACAATATGCGATTCAACCCTTGATCATTTATGTGAAGGGCTGTTTATTTGGTGTCCAGCTCTGCATAATATTCTCTGACAAAAGCTACCAACTGGTTATCGGTCATTTTTTCAGCGACCACCACATCGATGACTTTTCCCCTGGTGAGATGTTCACCATCGAGGTGTTGCTTGAGGCGATTTTTTATTCCGGCAGGGCCGAAGATCATAATCCTTTCAAAAGACTTCACTACGTCAAATATCCGCTTTAGATATTGAACTTCCTGATGTTCCAGTCTGTGCTGCTTGGTTTTTTCAAGTGTCATGTACTGATTACCAAAACGACCGTATTCCTTACCTTCTCCCTCATATCTGGGCCTGTTTTCGATATCGGAGGGGATGGTATCGAGGATTTCTGTCGGTGAGATAATCCTTGCCTGTGATTTGTCGATCCAAACTCCAATTGATGCTTTCATAAACGGGCGTGATTGTTGGTTAGAAATTGATGTGTTATTAGTTTAAATTTACGGGTTTTTAGGGTGAAAAGCAATGTTCTTAAACCCATCAAATAGTTAAAGTAAATAACCTTTTATTATTTGAAGCGTTAAGCTAACTGCACAATTAAAATACTGAATTAATGTCCGATTTGAAGAAAAAGAAAATACTGATTGTCCAGGGAAGCTCCAGAAGTGATGGTAATACAAACAAAGTTGTTCAATTTTTACGGAATGAAATTGAAGCCGATCTTCTGGACCTCAATACGAAAAACATCGGCCCTTTTGATTATGAATTCAAAAATCAGGACGATGATTTCCTGCCCATTATCAAGGATATTGCTGACAGCTACGACCTCATCGTTTTTGCAACGCCCGTTTATTGGTACTCGATGAGTGGCCTGATGAAAAATTTCTTCGACAGGATATCCGATTGCCTCAAAATTGAAAAACCTACAGGCAGGAAATTGCGAGGCAAGTCCATGGCGCTGTTGATTTGTGGCTCCGAAGCGGCAGAAACACCTGGTTTTGATATTCCATTCAAACTAAGCGCTGAATACCTGGGCATGAATTACCGGGGTTATGTGCATACCTGGGTGGATGAGGAAATTTCGGATGATGTAAAGCAACGGGTGAAAGAATTTGCTGACAAACTAGTAGCCTAGACTTTAGTCCTTCTAATTCTTATTTTTTTGTTGATGTGGAAAACAAAAAGGCCTGAAGGCCTGTGTGACTTATCCTTTGAATTAATCACCGCCCTAAAGGGCAGTGCAACTGAATAGGTTTTTAAACTGCCTTTGATCATCATCAAGAAATATCTTCCTCAAATTCAATTGCGCCGACCTTTAAGCCGGCAAATAGAGAATTAATTTCTTCAGGCCTTTTTTTCAGGAACTTTCCACATTCGTGTTATCCAAAAAAAACAAAAAATATTCGTGCATTTGTGGCTTTATTCCATGAAAACCACATCTATGGGAAAACCCTTCTCCCTGTAACAATTTGTTACATTTCCGAAACAATTACATTACAAGGCCCGCCTAATTTGTCGTATTTTTACAGGATAACCGACAGCACTGCATGAATAAAAAAGTCCTGATCATTGAAGATGATGCCAAGATCGTAAATCTCCTCAACCAGTATTTATCCGGTTTTGGGTATAAGGTTATTTTCAGCCTGGAACCACTTTCGGGAATCGAAATGGTTTTTGCTGACAAACCTGATCTCGTGATCCTGGATATAATGTTACCCAATATTGATGGTTTTGAAACCTGCCGCAGGATTCGGAAAAAAAGCCGGGTGCCGATAATCATGCTCACCGCCCGCGGAGATGTCAACGACAGGATTGTTGGTCTGGAACTGGGTGCCGATGATTACCTTCCAAAGCCTTTTGAACCTAGAGAATTAGTGGCCAGGATGGAAACCATTTTAAGGAGGGTCAATGAGGTGGACCGAACCCCCGTGATTAAGGTTGGACGATTGGAAATCGATACAGATCGTTATACCGTATTCATTGAAGGGGAGCAAGTTGACCTGACGACCAAAGAGTTTGAACTGTTGGTTCTGTTTGCCAAAAATAAAGGCAGGGTTTTGTCACGCGACCAAATAATGGAAGGTCTTAGCGGAATGGATTGGGAGGCCTTTGACAGATCGATTGATGTATCTATCAGCAGGTTGAGGAAAAAACTCAAAAATGCCGACAACAGTGCTACTTATATTAAAACCGTCTGGGGCGCCGGATATAAATTCACAGGCAATGGATAAAAAACGATTCCGGACGCATTCGATTTTTTTCAGACTGATCATGGTGATGCTGGTCATGGCAATGGTCGTCATTTTTTTGTTTGTTGTGGTTTATTTTCTGGCTTCTCAGGAGATACCTCGAATCAGTATGTCGGCCCATTATTTTTTGATAGGCTTCCTGTTTTTCTTGTTGATATTTGCTTTGTATTCCACTTACCACGTATTAAAAAAATACATTGCACCTCTCAAAGGACTGACCCGAGCAGCTTTGGAAGTTTCGGAAGGAAAATTCGATGTGAAAGTACCTGTTGAGGGGAATGATGAGTTGGGAGAACTTTCCCATACCTTTAATACCATGGCTCTTGAAATCCGGGAAATGATGAATGCCCGGGAAAAAATGCTCCGGGATGTCAGCCATGAATTGAAAACACCACTTACCCGACTCAAGCTGGCGATTGAAATGCTGGAAGACAAGTCTGCAAAAGATAGTATGGCTGAAGATGTTCAGGAACTGGAAGACCTGGTCAATGAAATACTGGAGGCAGAAAAACTGAGAAAAGGTATCATTACAGGAGAGTTCAAAAATGCAGATGTTATTTCCACTATCAGAAAAGTGGTGAAAACCTTTGATAAGTCGACTCCCCGAGTTCTTCTCAACAACATGCCTGTCCTTTTTGAACTCAATTTTGAAGAAAAAGCAGTTCAAAAAGCACTAAAAAATCTAATCCAGAATGCGATCAAATTCTCCGGCCCGGATAGTTCGCCTGTTGAAGTATCTGCAAAACAGAAAGCAGACAGGTTTGTTGTTCAAATAAAGGACGATGGCATCGGTATCCCTGAAGAGGAATTATCGATGGTCTTCAAAACCTTCTACCAGGTTGAAAAATCCAGAACCAAAGCTCCTGGTAAAACGGGAGGTTATGGTCTGGGATTAAGTCTCGTGCAAAAAGTAATGGAAGCCCACAATGGTGAAGTGAAGCTTGAAAATAATGTTGATGGCGGAGTGGTGGCCTCTTTGAGTTTTCCGGTTTAATATCATTCATTAGAATATCTGAAAAATTAACGGATTTCAATCAAACATCAATACTCAAAAATCTCATTGCGCCCCTGGCGCTTCTTCGCGCCCTCCCGACACAACGTGTATATTCGATTTAGAATCTCATTCGGGATGTCACTATGTTCCAATTGCGGTTAAATAAATCAAATTTCCCAGTTAAGGGTTTTACCCGGAAGATGAAGTTCGTTGCTGGGCATAATTTATTTTGAAACCCTCGCCTTGTTACAATTTGAAACATTTCTGAAATATTCTCGAAAGACTAAGGTGTTTTCTTTGTCATGTACATTAAAAATACAAGATGAAGAACAACTTGATCTCTTCCCTGATATTCCTGTTGCTTATCAATTCAGCCTTGTTTGCTCAGGATGATCCGGCCCGGCTTTCCCTACAGGATTGTTACATGACCGCCTTGGAGCACAACTGGCAGCTAAAAATGGCTAAAGCCGATGTCTCCATTGCAGAAATAGAGCGGGAAAAACTCAAAACTGCCTATTTCCCCTCCGTGGAAGCCAACAGCACCTTCAGCACCTTGAATATCCCGGAATTTGCCTTAAATCAACTTACCTGGAACAATACCGTTTCTGCCAATCTGACCTTATTCGATTTTGGAAAAAGAAGGAAAAATATTGCCTCCGCCCAGGCCCAGACAATGGCTGTAGATCTAGGCTATCATTTGACCTGGATGGATTTAAAAGAGAACATTGCTCTTGCCTACATCAATGTATTACAAAGCCAGGAAATACTGAAAGTACTGCTGAAAAGAAATGAAAATGACAAGGCGTTGCTGGATGAAGTCAATGAACGGTATGAAATCGGCGTTACCCGTTATTCCAATTTATTGCAGGCCAGGGTAGCCTTTAATAATTCAACAACAGCTATTGCAGTTGCAGAGAAGAACCTGGAGAGCAGCATCAATCAACTTGAAATACCATTAAACAGGCCCCTGAATATAGATGGAGTAGAAGGGAGCTTAGAAATGTTTTATGAAATGCCCGAGGAGGATTATTCCATCGATGCCTTTCCTGAAATGTTACGGGCTGAAGCAGAGGCACGGGCTCAGGAAGCCGTTATGGAAAGTGCCCGGGCGGATTTGAAACCTACTGTGGCCGCCTATGGTACTGCCGGATATGGGAATTCCATGTTTATCGATTACGGGTTTAACTGGAATGCCGGAATTAATCTCAGCATCCCCCTTTTTAACGCCGGTCGCCTTAGAAAAAATGTCGAACAGGAAAAGGTGCGATTACAACAACTTGGTTTGGGAAGAGTTGGACTGAAATGGGAAATTCAAAGACAGTTGGAGTCTACAGAAATAGCTATTGAGGAAGCTTCCCAACGGATCGATAACTTAAAGTTTGCCCTCACCAGTGCGGAAGAAAATGTAACTATTGCGGAAGGAGAATTCAGGGAAGGGCTCACCTCTTTCAACAGTGTTACAGATGCCCGTATTTTTCACCTGAATGCCGAGCTGGAATACATCAATGCACTGGCGGACCTGCGCAGGGCTCAAATTAAAAAACTACGACTTTTAGGAACTTTATAATCTAACATAACATGCTAAAAAAGAAGAGATCATATATATGGTGGATTCTGGCCATTATTGTAATCGGCGGAGGTTCTGCTTATCTATTAATGAAGAAAAATAAAGCCGGAAAAGACCTTCAGGCCAAAGTCAGAACAGCTACGGTCAAACGACGGGATATTAGCACCAAAGTCCTGGCTACCGGAATAATCAAGCCGAAGGTTGGGGCAGAGGTCAAAGTAGGGTCCAGTGTATCCGGGATCGTCAAAAAGTTATATGTAAATATTGGCGATGAGGTTAAAAAAGGACAATTGCTGGCAGAAATAGACCCCGCGGAATACCAGGCTCAATACAACCAGGCTGATGCCAGCCTTCAAAATGCAAAGGCCAGTTTGAAGAGTGGTCATGCTAATTTGAAAAGTATTGAAGCCAACCTTAATTTTCTGAAAGTGTCCATGCAGCGAATGGAAAAATTGCTGGAAAAGAATTACGCGTCGCAGTCAGAATATGATCAAACAGAAGCCTCCTACCTGCAGGTGCTGGCTCAGGTGGAACAACAAAAGGCACTCATCAAACAGCAGGAGGCTTTTGTGGCGCAGCAAAAAGCCAACCGGGATTTTGTGGCAACAAAATTAGGGTATACCAAAATAACAGCGCCCATTTCCGGGGTGGTGGCTTCAGTAGCTACACAGGAAGGCGAAACAGTGGCAGCCAGTTTTGCAGCACCAACCTTCGTTACCATCCTCGACCTGGATCGGCTGGAAATCTGGACCTATATCGATGAAACGGATATCGGTCGCATTGAGCAGGGCCAAAAAGCAACATTTACAGTAGATACTTATAGCGAAACCATTTTTGACGGTGAAGTCACGCGGATTTATCCGCAGGCTGAAATCAAAGATAATGTGGTCAACTATCTCGCACTTGTCGAAATTATCGACAAACAAGACAAAATCCTTCGTCCAGAGATGACCTCTACGGTAAACATTCATCTTGAAAAGAAGGAACAAGTCCTTGTAGTTCCAAATAGGGCAGTGGTGAAAATCGAAGGAGAAAAAATGGTGCAACAACAACTGGACGAAACTCTGGAATTCCGGAAAGTAACCACGGGAGTCCGGGATAAATATTACACAGAAATTATCAGCGGTTTGCAGGAAGGCGATCGCATTGTTACCAATCCTAAGAAACCTTGAAACAATAAATTCGACTTTTGAGCTGCCTCTTTTGCCGTTGAACAGCGTTAAAAAGCCTCGCCGTCCGGACGGATGCCTACGTTTTTTGCCTTGTTCAACACCAAAATAGCCTACCTCAAATTGACGAACCCATTATCTCAAGATTTCAAAAAAGACTAATCATGATAGAATTAAAAAATGTCACAAAGGTTTACAACGCAGGCAAAGAAAACGAAGTGCTGGGACTCAACGATGCCTCTCTGGTGATTGAGCCAGGGGAGTTTGTATCCATTATCGGAGCCTCTGGTTCAGGGAAGTCCACTATGATGAATATCCTTGGCTTATTGGACCAGCCTACCAGCGGTGCCTATCTGCTGGATGGAAAGCCGGTCAACGACTTGACTATTGATGAACTGGCAGAGGCCCGTAACCGCAAGTTTGGATTTGTATTTCAACAATTCCATTTGCTGGATAAAACAACCGCAGCAGAAAATGTGGAATTACCACTTATTTACTCTGATAAAACGGACATTCGGAAAAAAGCGTTGGCATCACTTGAATCGGTAGGCCTTAAGGATCGTGCGAACCATTACCCTAACGAACTTTCAGGAGGTCAGCAACAACGGGTGGCTATTGCCAGAGCCCTGGTCAATGACCCGGAAGTCATTTTCGCAGATGAGCCTACCGGAAACCTGGACAGCGAATCAACAAAGGATATTCTGAATATTCTCAAACGATTGAATGAACAAGGCAGAACGATCGTCATTATCACACATGAAAAGGAAATCGCAGCTCAGACTAAAAGAACCATCCAGATTACAGATGGAGTGATCAGTGATGATATTCAAAATTAATTCAAACAAAGACAAAAATTTATGAATACCAAAAAAGTAATACAAAGTAGTTTCAGGATACTTTGGCGTAATAAACTAAGAACCTTTTTTATGACCTTAGGAATTATCATTGGCGGCCTGGCACTTTTGTTGTCTATGTCGATGGGGGAAGGGGGTAAAAAGGCCATGATGGATACCGTGAAAAAGACCTTTGGAGCCAATAGTATTCTGCTGGCTTCAGGAGGTGGAGGAATGATGGGGGGCGGTTACAGTAAGTATCCTTTAAAAATTGAAGATGTTGAATACATCGAAGCTAATATTGACAATATAAAGATTTGGGATCCGGTTGTTTCCACCAATGGAGATATCGTTTTTGAAGGTAATAATACTGAAGTTACTGTTTATGGCCATTCAGAAAGAGGGGCTGAAGTCTGGAATCGTGGGGTAAGTAAAGGTGAATATATCACCAGTGAGGATATGGAATCAAGCGCCAGGGTGGCTCTGGTTGGCTCCAGGATAGTGGAGCGTTTATTTGATGGAGCAGATCCGATTGGAAGTCAGATCAGGATCAATAATATCCCTTTTACCGTCAAGGGAATTCTCGCTGACGAAGGGGTGGATGCCCACGGCCTGGACAGAGACGAAGACATCTACGTGCCCGTGACTACAATGCAGCGTAGGGTGTTAAACTCCGATAATATCGCCTTCGCCCAGATCATTGCAGAGGACGCTGACCATATCCCGCTAACGGTGGAAGAAATAACAGAAATAATGAGGGAGCAACATGCACTGACAGCTGATGAAGAAGATGATTTCAGCATCATTACCACTGTTCAGGTAGAGCAGATGATTGATTCTATGAATAAAACCTTTTCCGTATTTCTGCCATTGGTAGCTTTGATAGCCATTGCTGTTGGAGGTATCGTTATTGCTGTGCTCATGTTAACTTCTTTAAAAGAACGCCGGCATGAGATTGGATTGCGGAAAGCTGTTGGGGCCAGTTCTCAAAATATTTTTCACCAGTTTTTATGGGAGTCCGTTACGATAGCGCTCGTTGGTGCCATTATCGCCATTGTGTTGGCAGTGATCCTGATTACCATTGCCTCCAGAATGATGCCATTAGTGGTATCCCCATTGTCAATCGTACTCAGTATTGTGATCCCGGTGGTAGTTGGGATTGTGGCCGGCGTTGTTCCAGCAAGGAAAGCCGCAAAACTTGATCCTATTGAAAATTTGACTTAATAAACAACATGAATCGTTATTTCCGGATTGTTAAAGGTGCCCTGAGGGTGATGTTGCTTCAAAAGAGTAAAGCTGTTTTGGCTATGCTTGGCGTTGCTATTGGCATTGCTGCGGTGATCATCATGGTGGCAATAGGCAATGGAGCCCAGCAGGACATTTTGGAGCAGATCCAGCAAAACGGAACTAATGTTTTGGTGATCAATGCCGGAAAAAAGGAAACACTGGCGGGCAGGGCTAACCAAACCCGCCAGATCACTACCCTAAATTTAAAGGACCAGGAGGCTTTGATTGAGAATATTGATACGGAAGTGTTAAAAGCCATCGCTCCGGTTCAGGAAGGTGGTAAACAGGTAAAGTATGGTAGCCTTTTTACCAATGCAACCGTTATTGGTACCAATCCTTCCTATTTTGATATTAAGAATTACCATTTGGAGGATGGCCGGTGTTTTGATGAAGATGAGAATACCCTGGCCCGACGAGTTGCGGTTATCGGTAACCAGATAAAAACAACGTTGTTTAAGGATGTTGACCCTATTGGGGAGCGAATAAAAATTGGGGGTGTTATGTTTGAGATCATTGGTGTGCTGCAGTCCAAAGGATCCACAGCTCAGGGCAGTAATGAAGATACCAATATCCTTATCCCGTTAAAGACTGCCTTTCGAAGGGTATTTAATGTGAATTATCTGGCAAATATTTATGTGCAGGTCCACGAGACAGATCAACTGGTACCTACCAAAACAATCATCGAGGAAATCCTGCGGGAAACACACAGGCTGGAACGGCTCAATAAATCTGATGACTTTATCATAACTAACCAGATCCGGGCCCTGGAGGCTCAGCGGGAAACCGCCAGGAACTTCAGCATGTTAATTGCCGGGGTGGCGGGATTGTCCTTGCTGGTTGGAGGTGCCGGAATTTTAGCAGTGATGTTGCTTTCTGTAAAGGAACGCTCCAGAGAGATAGGATTGAAAATGGCTGTAGGTGCCAAACCGTTTGATATTGTTCTTCAGTTTTTGAGTGAATCCATGGTTTTGGGAATTTTTGGCGGCGCCATAGGTATCATGATAGGTGTTTCTGTGGCTATGTATCTGGATTATTTTACAGAGAATACGGCTATCGTTTCCATTAGCTCCATCATCTTTTCTTTCCTGTTTACTTTTGTAATAGGCATTGTCTTTGGAGTATACCCTGCAAGGAAAGCTGCCCAACTGGATCCGATTTTGGCTTTGAATGGGAAGTAAGAGTTTTGGTGAATAGTTGAAATAATTAACCGCAAAGTTCGCAATGGAGCGCAAGGTGCGCAAAGGATGTTGAAGCTTTCTGGGTCACTTTACAAGACCACTGAAAACAATGTCAAGTTAAGCCTGTTGGAAGAATTGGTTCAAAATGGTTTTTCTTTGCGAACATTGCGCTTCCTGGCGCCATTGCGGTTAAATTATTTTCGTTTTAATGTATTCGACGATCAATAGAATTATTTCCCCTTAATTTCTGCCAACCTGCATTCAAATCTTATTTCACCCGATACACCCCAATAATCCGCTCTCCATTTGCTTTAATAGAAAAATACTCATCTTCAAAAGGATATTCCCCATTGCAAAACTTTTCCATGGTGTGTTCCCATCGATAATTGGAGAGGTAGTAGGTTGCCACCTCAATACCATAACGCATTCTTATCTTCGATTTAATCTGTTCCGGCAGGGCGAAGTAATTATCATAACAAGGCTGATTGGCACAATGAACATGAATTTGTTGGCCGGTAGTATCCCGTCGCACGATCTCTTCAAAAGCCTGTTTATAAGCTACTCCCCAATAATCCATTTCAAACCGTTCCATTAAGTTGTCCCCGGCCAATTCATTGAAATAGACTTGTTGATGTGGGTGGATTTTGATCATTTCCGCAGCAGTGTGTAGGCAACTGAGTATGGTTACAGCTAAGCCAGCTTGCCTCACCCACTTGCGTTTATCGGTTAGTATTCTGTAAAGAAATACCAAACCCAGGACAAGGGCAGGCGGATACACAAAATAAAGATGGCGCCACCCGTCATACAACGTAGATTGGAAAAGCCATACTGCAAACATCGGTCCGGTAAAAAAGCAAAAGAAAATTAGGTCAGTAAATTCAGCAAAGGAGGACCATAACTTAAGTTTTGCCAGGTTTAGTGTCAAAGCCCTTGTAAACCAAATTAACCCCATTGCCAGTAAAAAAAGGTTTAATAATGGCAGAGTTACCCCCATCCAGGCGTATGGGTAATAAAAGGGTGGGGGAGTATTGTTTACATATTGGCCAAACATAAGCGTGCTGACCTCTTTGGGGAAATTGGACATTAAATTAAACGATTCAATCGCTCGGCCCTGAAAGTCACCCCAGAGATAAGGGAAAAAAGCAATGGCAAAAATTACGAATGTCAGGACAAAAATTATGTTACTGCCAGCAAACCTGGTCCAGGCCTTTCTGTTTAGCTGGTGCCGCTTAGGTATTACAAAGGCAAGGAAAAAAATAATAGTCAAAACAGGAACGATCAATCCGGGAGTACGGGCATTGACTACAAATGCGCAGGCAATGCCATGTAGGAAACCTGTAAGCAATGTCGTTTTTTTCAGAAAACGGAGAAGGGTGTAAAGACTAATTATGTAAAAAGACAGTAAAACAATGTCTTTGGGGTTAAAAAAGGAGTGCCCGAAAATCCTTGGAGTGAGCAATAGTAACAATGTCCCCAATAGTGGAAAATAGACAGAAGAGTTTCCATGGGGCTTAGTATTATTCTCTGAGAACCTTTCTTTAAGGATTTTGTAAAAACAAATAGTTGAAAACCAAAATAACAGGAAAATCATTTTATGCCGCAGCTGAAATTGGGCATAATGATCTGCTGGGTCAATGCTTAAAACTCTTTCAAATGCAGCAGCGATCAATGAAAAGATGATAGAATATTGTCTACCGGCTGTAGATTCCAAAAAGTAGTCGGGATAATACATTTGCCAATCCAGACCAAAGGTTCTCACTACATGATCATAGGCCATTAACCCATAACGTCTTTGAAGAAACTCATCCCAGGATATTCCATAGTCGGGAAGGATAAGCCAGCCTAGGATTAATGTGGTTGTGAAAAAGACCACAGCAGGGATAGAATTCCTGGAGGTGGGAAAGCGTGTCTGAAGACTTTTTCTTAAGTGCATTTTGGGTGACAGGTTAAAAGCGCTGTGTGAAGATATTATGTTACAAAGGTATAAAACTCGGTTCTCATAATGTCAAGTGATTTATTATTCGGAAGGATAAGAGCAGGATTTTTACAAAAAAGATATTACTTTTAGACAACACCTTATTAATACACTTAAAACAATTGGAAATGAAAAAACTTCTACTTATGCTCCCGGGATTGCTATTCCTGGCTTTCCCGTCATTCTCTCAAACCGTTGAATTTTTCGATGATTTCGAATCAGGTACCGACAGCTGGGTACTTGAAGGCGCATGGGGGACTACTACTGCTCAGTCCTATTCACCTTCGACCTCCCTGACTGATAGTCCAGGTGGGAATTATCTTGGTAATCAGAATATTTCTGCAGCTATGGCAACAGGCGTTGACTTGACGGACGCTCTTGACGCGGAACTGAAATTCTGGGCGATTTATGATATTGAGGGAGGAAACTTCGACTATATGTATATTGAAGCCAGTGGAGATGGCGGAACCACCTGGGTAAATGTGGCCACATTTCTTGGAGAAGGCAACCTCGATCCATGGGTGGAATACACTTACTCTCTGGGAGGATTTGTGGGAAGTGATGATGTGAGGGTTCGGTTCCGGTTTTTCTCTGATGGTGGGTATGAAGTGGATGGTATGTACATCGACGATGTTCAGATCATCAGTTCCAATGAGGACAATTCTGCTCCGCTTATTTTACATGAACCTACCACTTTTTATAGAAGTTATGTTGGTGATCTTACCAAAACAGCTGACTTGATCGATGTGTCTGGCATTACTGCATCTTCGCTATGGTATTCCGTTGATGGTGGTCCTGTCAGTTCAATTGACGGTGTAAATACCGGAGGAGATTCATATGAATTTGTAATACCGGCCCAGGCCCCAGGTGCGCAGGTGGACTATTTCATAGAAGCTTCTGATGCTTCTGCAAATATGAATAACATAGCGACTCCTACATATAGTTATATAGATGGTAACCATATATATTACGATAACGAACAGGTAGACTTTGTTAATTCGTTTGGTCCTGATGCGGTCAGTGGCCTGATGGGGTGTGCGGTTCGCTTTACTTTGGTTGGTAATACAGATGTCGTATATGCACTGATCAGGAATTATACAGATTCCAATCGACCTAATGACGATTTTGAATTCCATATCTGGGCCAATAATAATGGTTTCCCGGGGGACGATCTGATCACCCCGTTTATGGTTACTCCTGAAGCTAATCTGGAAATAACCAGTCCGATGACACGAATAGACTTGTCTGCATATATGGCAGAGCTATCAGGACTAACTGGAGATGTTTTTGTGGGATATACCGTTCCGGAAGGAGAAACCTGGCTCACCCAAACCACTCCAAATGTTGCCGGAAGAACTTATACCTTTGATGGAACCTTCTGGTCCTTGAATACCGGAGACGACTACCACTTCAGGATTATCACTTCTCCATTTGATCCGGCCAATGAATGTGAGGATGCTGTAGATCTTTCCGCTTTGATGGGACAGGGAATCAATAATCCTCAGACCTCACCTTCCTGGAACAATTCTGATGCGACAACCGAAGGTGATCCTGAAGAAGGATGGGAATGTTTTGGAGAGCCTGATGGAAGTGGTTCCGGGCCAAGTCTGGAGAATACTGTCTGGTACACCTTTATAGGTGATGGGGAAGTTTACGAGATAAGGACTACTGATTGTGGTGGTGAAATCAGTGATTATATCGATTTTGGAGATACTCAAATGGCTATTTATGCCGGAAGTGCCTGTAATGATATGATCCCTGTAGCGTGTAACGATGATATTGAAGGTACTCCGCCGGAGGGTCCTTATCCGGCCGGATTGGTTTTGGAGACCATTGCGGGTCAGCAGTACTTCATGTTGGTGGATGGCTTTGCAGGTTCCGACGGAGAGTTTTGCATCCAGTTCACCCAGTTGGATAATGTAACCTGTTCAGATATCAGTATGGGAGCTTCCAATGGCCAGCCGGATGTTTGTTTTGGTGAGGTAACTGTTTTATCGATAGAGGATGTGGTGATTCCATTGACACCGGTATCCGGTTTCCTTTGGATCGTTACAACAGAAGATATTTCAGGATCAGAAGATCCTTTTAATGATGATTCCTTCCTCGGTAATTTTGCGTTGTCATCAGAAATTTATGCACCATCCTTATTGAATGACGGCACGCAAATCGATGCCGGAGTCCATTATTTCACACCTATCGTTTTTGGTGGTGCAGTAGATACGGATGGTACTTTTGCCGGACTTGACTTCACTAATGGGTGTATAATCACAGGTAATTCTGTTGAAGTAGATCTGCTTCCTGAATTGGATCCACTCGATGGTATTCCAGTTTCAACTCCGGATACAAATCCTCCAAGTGGGGTAGGGACAGCATCTGTTGATGTGATGGGAGGTTCCGGAAGCTTCTCATACAATTGGAGTAACGGTGCTACCACGCCATCCATCGAAAATGTATTTGCAGCCACATACACGGTGACCATTTCTGACGACAGCGGATGTCTTGAAGATTTGGTCGTAGATGTTGTTGTTGATGTTATGGTAGGCACCAATGACCCGGCCTTTGAAAGAGCTATCAGTCTGTTCCCGAATCCGGCATCGGATGTGGTGAATGTAGCTTTTGATCTGGAACAGGTTTCAGACCTGGAGGTTAAAATGATGAGTGTGGTAGGCCAGGAAGTCTTGTACCAAAAACAAAATGCTGTTCGCGAAGGCGTCTTGTCCATTCCTGTAGATGCTTTGAGTGAAGGCGTTTACTTCATGCATATTACGGATGGAACTTATAGTACGGTTCGGCGGTTGGTGTTGAGTAGGTAAGTTTGAAGGTGAAATTTAGGGTCTAACTTAAAAATTAGGCCCTAAATTTTCATTGTACGGGTTGTTTGAGAAGTCCCCAAATGTTTAATGTTTTTGAAATTTTCACCCAACCCCGGAGGAGGAACAATATAGAATGACACTCCCTCATTTGTTCCTTTGAAATTCATATTGTATTATTGAGTTACAGAAATGAAAGCTGATGGGAAAAAAACGAGGACTCGATATTGATAAAAAAACAGGCAAAGTGAGTCGCGGGGTGAATCACCTGCTGGCCATCGCGGTTAATGAGTATGATCATGCCCCCAAATTGTCCAATTGTATCAAAGATGCGGAGGCATTAGTAGCGGAGCTTGTTTCGAGGTACGACTTTGAAACAGAAAATGTAGAAACTCTTTTTGATGCAGAAGCTACCCGGGTTAATGTTTTTAAAAAGCTACGTCAGTTAAAGGACCGGGTAAAATCGAAAGATAATCTGCTCATCTACTTTGCCGGTCACGGTGTTTATGATAAAGACAGTAACACAGGTTATCTGGTACCTGTGGAAGCGGCACCGAGGAATTACTGGGATTTTGTTTCCAATGCGGATTTTCTCGGACTTATCCGCGCCATAAAATCCTTTCACACCTTTTTACTGATGGACAGCTGCTTTTCCGGTACATTATTCCGTTCTATTGATGATGACAGTACCCGGCTTGCTGAAAATGTGGAGCAATTCCCCTCCCGTTGGGGTCTCGCTGCAGGCAGGATTGAAGAAGTAGAAGACGGATGGCATGGCGAAAACAGTCCCTTTGCAAAAGCAGTGCTTCAGTTTTTAAAAACCAATGAAAACCCAAAATTCCCGGCCTCAGAACTCGTTCAGTACACCAAAAGAGTGATTCCCCGAAATGCAAAACAAACACCGATTGGTGGCCCCCTATTTAAACTCGGAGACATGAATGGAGAGTTCGTCTTTTACCTTAAGAGAGATGAAGAATTGCCTATGGTCCAGGCTATGGAGCAGGATATCAAGGAAGGGGAAGCACTTATTTTCGAAGGGCAGTTCCGTAAAGCCAAAAGGTTTTTCAACGGACTTTTGACAGAAGTAAAAGAGGATTTTAAAAATGAAAACCATAAAAATGTCCTGACCAAAAAAATCGAAGCTGACCTGGACTTGTGTATGAATATTCCCAAGTACAAACCCTTTGTCGAAAAAATCCTGGAAAACCAGTTTGAGGAAAAGTTATTCCAGCTAAAATCTGAGCTGGAGGAAAAAACAAAAAAGATTACTCAGCAAGAGAAAAGTATTGAAAAAAACCAGGCAACGATAGATAAATCGAATAAAGATCTTCTGAAGGCACGAAGTGTAGAAAAGACACTTGAAGGAGAACTCTTGCAGGAAGAGCAAAAGTTAAAAGAAGCATGGGAACAGGTTAGAACTTTAGAAAAAGAAAAAAACAAAGTTGAAAAGGAGATAGCAACTGTAAAACAAAAATTAAAAGATGCCACAAGTGAAATAAGTCAATTGAAAAAAGAGATAGAGGCATTAGAAGCGCTGGATATTGGAAGCAAAGGACTTTCAGGTGGATTTTCATCTTATACTGAAAAGGTTGGTAAAGTCTCTTTCAAAATGATCGCAATAAATGGCGGTACCTTCAAGATGGGGAGTAGGGAGAGTGAAAGGGAACAACCTATACATAATGTAACCGTTCCGGATTTTTATTTGGCAGAATTTCCCGTTACGCAGAAATTGTGGGAGGAGGTCATGAAAGAAAATCCAAGTCAATTCCTTGGAAAGGATAACCCTGTGGAAACAGTGAGTTGGGACGATGTCCAAGAGTTTATCAAACAGTTTAATGCCCTTACCGGAAGCGCATATCGTTTGCCAAGTGAAGCGGAATGGGAATTTGCGGCTCGAGGGGGATTACCAAGTAAAGGATATAAATATGCAGGAAGTAATAATATTGATGATTTTGCTTGGTATAAAGGTAATTCAAATGGTAAAACACACCCTGTCGGTACCAAAAATCCTAATGGATTGGGCTTGTATGACATGAACGGCAATGTTTGGGAATGGTGTCAAGATGAACGGCATGATAGTTATCTTGGTGCCCCAAAGGATGGAAGTGCCTGGGAAGATGGGCTAAACACTCATCGGGTGCGTCGTGGTGGCAGTTGGTACAATGCCCCAGAGCGTTGTCGCGTCTTCCACCGAAACAGTTGGAGCTCGAGCTACCCGAGCTACAACCTGGGGTTCCGCTTGGCCCATAGTTCATAAAGGGACATCCGGCTTCTTGGATGTACATTTTCTCTTCACCATGAAAATTTCCATGTGTCGTACCGATGGCACTTTATTGTTGTTTTCCGTTCGCCTGGCACTTGCGTACCAGGCTTCCGATATGACGTCGCAAAGCGACTTGGTCTTCTTTCTATCTCCCCTCAAGAAGCGTATTTCTCTTGACTGGTAGAGGTGCTATATGAGTAACACGCCACATGGCTTCTCCTTCTCACGTGCTGTATGTATGGAAACTAAAAACAACCTTTTAAACAAAGTTTCTCCGGTATAGTACGCCCCCGGGGATGATAAACCGACCTATGCATATCCACTGTTGGTCTTGCCTGAACCTTCTCATAGGGAAAAAATATCTTTTCGAAAAAGCAACACCTTATACTGGCGCTCAGGATTTGGCAAAGGCATTACCCTGACAGATGACCTCCCCACCTCGCCCTGTAGGGGCGCCATCCCGGTAACACGCCACATGAACACCCACCTCCCGTGCCATAGGTACGGAATCTGAAAAACCTGCCATTTATACAAAATTTTTTACTCTGAGAATGCCCAGGTGGGACGATTCCTTCCATTATTAACTAAAATATCAAGTTTCTCCAAAATTTTCCCTTATCACCATCCCAATCAAAAAATTTTGTGATTCCCCCGGAAAAAGCCTGAAATAAAATTTTATTTTCTGTGAGTTGCCCTTTTGGGTCAAAAAATTTGGGCAGTGTGCAGGAGAAGGGAAGTAAAAGTCCAGTTTGAGGGAGCTTTTCGAAACTGTTTTTCGAAAAAAAACTTTGATCTTCAATTTTTTACAAAAACCCTTTTGCATTTCGATAGAAAAATTCTACCTTTGCATTCGCTTTTGAAAAAGGGCATGTTGTGCCCGTAAAAAATATTTAAAATTTGAGCGTATATGCCTACTATTAATCAATTGGTTCGCAAAGGGAGAAAAAAGATCGTTGAAACAAGTAAATCCAGAGCACTGGAGTCTTGTCCTCAGCGTCGTGGTGTATGTACCCGTGTTTACACGACTACACCTAAGAAACCGAACTCTGCTTTGCGTAAAGTAGCAAAGGTACGTCTGACAAATGGTATCGAGGTGATCGCGTATATTCCTGGTGAAGGTCATAACCTGCAGGAACACTCAATCGTGCTGATCCGCGGTGGTCGTGTGAAGGACTTGCCTGGTGTACGTTACACTATCGTTCGTGGTGCATTGGATACTGCGGGAGTTGGTGATCGTAAACAAGCCCGT
The DNA here is from genome assembly GCA_008501835.1 of Bacteroidota bacterium. GTDB lineage: Bacteria > Bacteroidota > Bacteroidia > Chitinophagales > Saprospiraceae > BCD1. Next base: position 12,440 of record QQUB01000726.1, on the reverse strand, counting down.
TCCAAGTATGGAACTAAGAGGCCTAAGTAAGTTATGTTTCATTAAATTGAGAAACCTCTAATTTTTAAAAATGAGAAAAAGAAAACCTAAAGTAAGAGTAATTGCTCCGGATCCAAGGTACGGAGATCCAATGGTTACCCAGTTTGTGAACAACATGATGCTGGATGGTAAGAAGGGTACCACTTTCCGTGCTTTCTACGATGCAATGGATATAGTTAAAGAAAGAACTGGAGGAGAAGAGCATGCTACCTGGAAGAAAGCATTAAATAATGTAATGCCGCACGTGGAAGTAAGAAGCCGTCGTATCGGTGGTGCTACGTTCCAGATCCCTATCGAGATTCGCGCTAAGCGTCGTGTCTCAATTGGAATGAAATGGCTGATCGGTTTTGCCCGTAAGCGCAGTGGAAAAGGAATTGCTGAGAAAATGGCAGCAGAGATCATCGCTGCAAGCAAAGGAGAAGGCGCAGCTGTTAAGCGTAAAGAAGATACGCACAAGATGGCCGAGTCAAACCGTGCATTTGCCCATTTCAAAGTTTAATTTATTAACTGAACTAAATAAAAAATCCTTTAGGAGCAATTCTCATGGCAAACGATCTTAGATTTACGAGAAACATAGGTATTGCAGCTCACATTGATGCTGGTAAGACCACTACAACTGAGCGTGTTCTCTACTACACTGGTCTTTCTCACAAGATTGGTGAGGTTCACGACGGTGCTGCTACCATGGACTGGATGGAGCAGGAGCAGGAAAGAGGTATTACCATTACTTCCGCTGCTACCAAGACATCCTGGAAATGGAAAGATCAGGAATACTCAGTGAATATTATCGACACTCCGGGACACGTTGACTTTACCGTTGAGGTGGAGCGTTCGCTTCGTGTATTGGATGGCGTTATGGCCCTCTTCTGTGCTGTATCAGGTGTGGAACCACAGTCTGAAACAGTTTGGAGACAGGCTGACAGATATAAAGTGCCACGTATCGGATTCGTTAACAAAATGGACCGTTCAGGTGCTGATTTCTTCAACGTTGTAAACGACGTTAGAGAAAAATTAGGTGCCAATGCAATCGCCTTGCAGGTACCGATTGGAGCAGAAGAAACTTTCAAAGGTGTTGTAGACCTCATCACTAATGAGGCTATCATCTGGAATGAAAAGGATATGGGTATGACTTACGAGGTAGTGCCTATTCCTGAAGATCTCCAGGACCTTGTTACTGAAAAGAGAGAAGAGTTACTCGAGGCAGTAGCAGAATACGATGACACTTTGCTGGAGAAATTCTTCGAAGATCCGGATTCAATCTCAGCTGATGAAATCCGCGCTGCTATCCGCGCTGCAGTTATTGATATGAGCATCACACCTATGATGTGTGGTTCTGCATTCAAAAACAAAGGTGTTCAGGCAGTATTGGATGCTGTATGTGCTTACTTGCCATCTCCAGTTGATGTTGATGCCGTTGAAGGTATTAATCCTAAAACAGACGAACCGATTACACGTAAGCCTGATGCAAGCCAGCCGTTTGCAGCACTTGCATTTAAGATCGCTACAGATCCATTCGTAGGTCGTTTGGCTTTCTTCCGCGTATATTCAGGAACACTGGATGCAGGATCTTATATCCTGAATACCCGTTCCGGTAAAAAAGAGCGTATCTCTCGTTTGTACCAGATGCACTCTAATAAGCAGAATGCTATTGAGAAAGTGGAGGCTGGTGATATCGCAGCTGCTGTAGGTATGAAAGACCTTCGTACCGGAGATACACTCTGTGATCCAAACAAGCCGATCGTTCTTGAAAGTATGACTTTCCCTGATCCTGTGATCGGGTTGGCTGTTGAGCCAAAAACACAAAAAGACCTTGATAAGCTGGGTATGGCTTTGGCCAAGTTGTCCGAAGAAGATCCAACTTTCAGAGTTAACTATAATGAAGATACCAACCAAACCGTAATTAGCGGTATGGGTGAGTTGCACCTTGAAATCATCGTTGACCGCCTTAAGCGTGAGTTCAAAGTTGAATGTAACCAGGGTGAACCTCAGGTGACTTATAAAGAAGCATTGACCAACACTGTTTCACACCGCGAGCGTTTGAAAAAACAATCAGGTGGTTCCGGTCTCTTTGCAGATATGGAATTTGAACTCGGACCTGCTGACCAGGAATTCCTGGAAAGCGAAGACTTCAAGAACGGTAAAGTAAAACTCCAGTTCGATTGGGGTATCGTTGGTGGTGCTATCGATAAGAACTATCAGAAGCCAATCAGAGATGGTTTCACTGCCATGATGTCTAATGGTATCCTTGCAGGTTACAACATCGACAGCATGAAGGTTCGCGTTTTTGATGGGTCTATGCACGCGGTGGATTCGAAGCCTATTGCCTTTGAGCTTTGTGCTAAGGAAGGATTTAAAGCTGCGGCACATAAGTGTAAACCAGAATTGCTGGAGCCTATCATGAAACTCGAGGTAGTTACACCGGATGAGTTCGTAGGTACAGTGATCGGTGACTTGAACCGTCGTCGTGGATTACCTAAAGGACAGGAAACAGGTGCAGGTGGTGCTATCACCATCCAGGCAGATGTTCCATTGTCTGAAATGTTCGGATATGTTACAGCATTGCGTACCCTGACTTCAGGACGTGCGAGTTCAACTATGGAGTTCTCACACTACGCAGCTGCACCATCAGGTATTGCAAAAGAAATTATCGACAAGGCCAAAGGCATTGTCAATGTATAAAAAACAGTTTCGGGTTGGAGCATCCCTCCAACCCGATTCTTTTCCTGAAAGTTAAATAACCGGAAGGAAATATCATTTTTTGATAAACTATTATTTAACAGGCATGAATCAGAAAATCAGGATTAAACTACGTTCTTACGATCACAATCTGGTAGACAAGTCTACTGAAAAGATCGTGAAAACGGTTCGCAACAGCGGTGCTGTTGTTACGGGTCCGATTCCGCTGCCCACTGAGAAGAAGATCTTTACCGTGCTCCGTTCTCCGCACGTCAATAAGAAATCTCGTGAGCAGTTCCAGCGTCGCACCCACAAGCGTCTCATTGAAATATATACTCCTACTCAAAAGACAGTCGATGCACTGTCCAAACTGGAATTGCCGAGTGGTGTAGACATTCAAGTTAAGTTGACGTAATTTTTACAAAACATAAAAAAGAGCCAAAGTTAAGGGGTTGTTGGGTTTGATAACGGTTTTTTAAACCTGCTCGAACCAGAAGTGAAAGTTGCAAGATTGTGCTCATTGGCAGATCTGTAACTTTTATTGACGACAAATCCCTATACGGTCATCCCTGTAATAATTTTATGTGCCCCAGGTGCAGTAAGTTATTGCAGGAGTTTAAAAAAATATTCTGATGAACGGATTAATTGGTAAAAAAGTCGGAATGACCAGCGTCTTTGACGGAAATGGTCGCAATGTAGCTTGCACCGTAATCGAAATGGGTCCTTGCGTTGTTACGCAGGTGAAGACAGAGGAATCAGATGGTTACTCTGCCCTCCAGTTGGGCTTCGGTGAAGCTAAAGAAAAAAATACTACGAGACCTGAATTGGGGCATTTTGCGAAAGCGAAAACAACTCCTAAGCAGAGAGTAGTTGAGTTCCGTGACTTCGATGCAGTGGAAAAAGCTGTTGGAGACTTAGTAAATGTTGACGAAATTTTCGAAGAAGGAGATTACGTCAGTGCAATTGGAACCTCAAAAGGTAAAGGCTTCCAGGGTGTTGTTAAACGCCACGGATTTAAAGGGGTGAACGATGCAACTCACGGTCAGCATAACCGTCAGCGTGCTCCCGGTTCTATCGGTGCAGCATCTTACCCGGCTAAAGTATTCAAAGGAATGCGCATGGCAGGAAGAGACGGTGGCAGAAGGGTGAAGACCACCAACCTTGAAGTTGTAAAAATCTTCCCGGAACAAAACATCATTTTGGTGAAGGGCGCAGTTCCCGGACACAAAGGAGGTTTTGTTATTCTTGAAAAATAATATTCGTAGCGTTGACCGGCCTCTTGAAGTCCGCAATGCATTAAAAAAAAGAATGCTATTTGTTTTGTCGGTTTTTCCGACGGTAAAACATTTAGAAAATCATTCGAGCTGAAAATAATTTTGTTATGAAACTCGATGTGCTAAATACACAAGGACAGTCTACAGGCAGAAGTGTTGAATTGCCAGCGGACATTTTTGGGATCGAGCCTAATGAGCATGCTGTTTACCTTTCCGTAAAGCAGTATCTCGCTAACCAGCGCCAGGGTACCCACAAGTCCAAAGAACGTGGTGAGATTGCAGGATCTACTAAGAAGATCAAGCGTCAGAAGGGAACCGGTACCGCTCGTGCAGGTAGTATGAAAAACCCTTTGTTCAGAGGTGGAGGCCGCGTATTTGGTCCAAGACCACGTACCTATGGTATCGACCTGAACAAAAAGGTTAAGCGCCTGGCCAGAAAGTCTGCACTTTCTGTTAAAGCAACTGCTGGTGACATCATGGTGATGGAAGATTTTTCTTTCGATGCACCTAAGACCAGCGAATATGCCAACATTTTGAACAACCTCAATGTAGAAGGGCAGAAGACTGTTGTAGTTACGCCTGATTACGAAAAGGAAGTTTACCTTTCAAGCCGTAACATTCAGGGAACGGAGGTTGTAAGAGCTGCTGACCTGAGCACTTATCAGATAATGAAAGCTGGTAAGCTGATCCTGGCCGAAGGAGCTGTAGAAAAGATTAAAGAAACATTTGCTTAATTTTTCCGAACAGGAAATACAATTAGAAAATAATGGCAAAGACAATTCTTATAAAGCCGATCATTACTGAAAAAGCAGAAATGCTGTCTGAAAACCTCGGAAAGTATAGTTTCGTGGTGGACTCAAATGCTAATAAGATCGAAGTAAAGAATGCGGTTGAAGAAATGTACGGCGTAACGGTTGATTCGGTCAACACAATGATTATGCCGGCTAAGATTAAAAACAGAATGACCCGTTCCGGTATCTTGAAAGGAAGAGTTTCAGGATATAAGAAAGCAGTGGTCACACTGGCTGATGGCGAAGAAATCGATTTCTTCGGAGATATTTAATTAAAAAAGGGACTGTACCGGACAGGAAGACTGTCAAGGCAGTAATGGGGAAGACCCCGCAAAGCTGGTAGAGCAACCCAAAATAAATTTAATAAAAATGGCACTTAAGAAATTTCGTCCGATGACTCCAGGAACGCGTACCAGATTGGGTAATGCGTTCGAAGAAGTTACGACTGACAAGCCGGAAAAGAGCTTGTTGGCACCGATGAAAAAATCAGGTGGACGTAACCACGATGGTAAAATGACCATGCGTCAAATGGGTGGTGGGCACAAACGTCGCTACCGTATCATCGACTTTAAAAGAGACAAAGAAGGAATCCCTGCAACGGTAAAAACGATCGAGTACGATCCTAACCGTTCAGCTTTCATTGCCCTTGTAGTGTATGCAGATGGAGCAAAGAGATATATCATCGCTCCGGAAGGATTGAAAGTAGGCGATCAGATCAATTCTGGAAAAGGAGTAGCTCCAAATACAGGAAATGCACTCTATCTGAGTGAAATTCCATTGGGAGCCACTATCCACGCCATCGAAATGTCTCCTGGAAAAGGAGCTGCATTGGCAAGAAGTGCCGGTACTAACGGTACATTGATGGGTAGAGAGGGTAAGTATGCAGTAGTTAAGTTGCCTTCAGGTGAGGTTCGCAGAATCCTGCTGACCTGTAAAGCAACCATCGGTTCCACATCCAATTCAGATCACGGATTGCAGGTGCTTGGAAAAGCTGGTAGAAGCCGCTGGATCGGTAAGCGTCCTCGTGTAAGAGGTGTAGCGATGAACCCGGTTGATCACCCAATGGGTGGTGGTGAAGGTAGAGCTTCCGGAGGTCACCCACGTTCACGTACAGGGGTTATGGCCAAAGGTCAAAAGACTCGTAATAAGAAGAAAGCTTCTACTAAACTTATTATTTCAAAAAGAAAGAAAAGATAACAATGGCTTCGGCCGCATAGCCGAAATCATTCATAATGTTATAATATTATGGCTAGATCTGTTAAAAAAGGACCTTACGTTTTTCACAAGTTAGTGGATAAAGTAATTGCAGCTAAAGAGTCCAACAAGAAAAAAGTTATCAAAACCTGGTCAAGAACTTCAATGATCGTTCCTGACATGGTAGGACAAACCATCGCTGTGCACAATGGCAAAACTTTTGTTCCTGTATTCGTTACAGAAAACATGGTAGGTCATAAACTCGGTGAGTTCGCTCCAACACGTAACTTTAGAGGACACTCAGGAAATCGTTAAGGAATAAATTAATAACACTGTTAATGGACCGTGGTTTTTATCAAACATCCTGGTCCACCACAATATTTGTAAAATGGAAGCAGTAGCTAAATTAAAAGGTGTACAAATGTCAGCGCGTAAGATGCGTTTGGTCGTTGACCTGATCAGAGGCAAAAAAGCTTATGATGCTCTTGATATTTTGCGCTTTACAAAAAAAGAAGCAGCAGTGCATTTGGAGAAACTCCTCGTATCTGCTATTTCAAACTGGGAGAATAAATTAGGTGGTGCAGAAAGTGCTGATGACTATGATCTCGTGATCTCGGAAATCAGTGCAGACCAGGGAACTATGCTGAAACGTTTTCGTCCGGCTCCCCACGGTAGAGCACACCGTATTCGTAAACATTCCTGTCACGTAACCATCGTAGTGGAAAATTCCATTCCACTGCCTGATGATGCACAAGCATCCGCTGAGGTTGAAGATGCTGTTACAGTAGAGGAAGTTGAATAATCAAAGTAGTTAAAAATTATTCCATAATATGGGACAAAAGACAAATCCAATAGGTAACCGTCTTGGTATCATCAGAGGTTGGGATTCCAACTGGTATGCTGACAAAGACTATGCTGACAAAGTTGTTCAGGATGAAAAAATCCGCAACTACCTTAAAGCTCGTGTACAGAAAGGGGGTATTGCCCGCATCGTTATCGAACGTACACTCAAGCGTATCACAGTAACCGTTCACACTTCCCGTCCGGGTATCATCATCGGTAAAGGAGGTTCTGAGGTTGACCGTATCCGCGAGGAGCTTAAAAAATTGACAGGTCAGGACATTCAGATCAACATCATTGAGATCCGTAAGCCTGAACTCGATGCCAATATCGTTGGCGAGTCAATTGCCAAGCAGCTTGAAGGACGTATCAATTACCGTCGTGCAGTAAAGATGGCTATCCAGTCAACTATGCGTGCAGGTGCAGAAGGTATCAAGGTGCGTATCTCAGGTAGATTGAATGGTGCGGAGATGGCGCGTTCTGAAGAATTCAAAGACGGAAGAACTCCATTGCACACTTTCAGAGCTGATATCGACTATGCACTCCAGGAAGCTCAGACCATCTATGGTAAGCTGGGTATCAAAGTCTGGATCTGTAAAGGCGAAGTACTCGGAAAGCGTGATTTGTCTCCTAATGCTGGATTGTCTTCTAAAGACTCTGGAAAGCGCGGTGGTCGCAGAGATGGCGGTCGCAGAGATGGCGGTCGCGGAGGCAGAAGAGGCGGCGGAAGAAATCAGAGAAGGAATTAATAAAATATTAAAGAAAAAAGTGTATCTTTGCCACGCTTTTTTCAGACCTACCTTTAAATTGGTTGAAATATCCGGTTTTTAGGGTGATTTTTTGAGAATTTAGATTAAAAATTTTTGGATAATGTTACAGCCAAAAAGAACGAAATATCGTAAGCAGCAAAAAGGGAGAAACCGTGGTTTAGCCCATCGTGGAAGTACCGTAGATTTTGGTACTTATGGACTTAAAGCCATCACACGTGGCCGTATCACCAGCCGTCAGATTGAGGCTGCCCGTATTGCGATGACACGTTATATGAAAAGGGAAGGTAAGGTTTGGATCAGAATATTCCCGGACAAGCCGATCACTTCCAAGCCTCTCGAGGTTCGTATGGGTAAGGGTAAAGGAGCCCTGGATCACTACGTAGCCCCGATCAAGCCAGGAAGGATTATGTTTGAAATCGATGGAGTACCTCGCGACGTAGCATTTGAAGCGCTTCGCCTGGCTGCACAAAAATTACCGGTACTTACCAAAACTGTGGTAAGACCAGATTTTGAAGGATAAATTCCCTTATGCGCAATACCTTCAAACCAAATATTTGAAGGTTTAGCTAATAAACTATTAATAATTATTTGCGATGGCAACAAAGAAATTTTTAGAACTTCAGGATTATTCGGACAGCGATCTGTTGAGTGAATTGGACTCTACTCGCGCCCAGTATCAGAAAATGAAGTTTGATCATGCACTGACCGGATTGGAGAATCCGCTCAGCTTACGCGAAGTACGCAGGGATATTGCTCGTTTGCAAACTGAAATTCGCAGAAGGGAGCTTGCAAATGCTTCAGAAGAACAAAACGCTAAGCGTTCGAAAATTAAAGCCAGAAGGCGTAAAAAATAATTTGATGGTTTTTCCATCGGCATAATTCAATAGAAATGTCTGAAAGAAATCTTAGAAAGCAAATTGTCGGGGTGGTTTCCAGTAACAAAATGGACAAAACGATCTCTGTTATGGTTCAGCGTCGTTTGAAGCACCCAATTTACGGCAAGTATGTAAAGAAGACCAAAAAGTTCATTGCTCACGATGAAAAAAATGACTGCAATGAAGGTGATACAGTACGTATCATGGAGACCCGCCCGCTGAGCAAGCGTAAGCGCTGGAGATTGGTCGAAATTATTGAAAGAGCTAAATAAAGCCTTCTTAGGCATCATTGAATCGTAGATTCGAAAATATAAAAGGTCATGATACAGCAAGAATCCAGGCTCAACGTAGCAGATAACAGCGGTGCAAAAGAAGTGCTTTGTATCCGTGTTTTGGGAGGCTCAAAACGTCGTTATGCCTCAATTGGCGACAAAATCGTCGTTAGTGTTAAATCAGCGGCTCCGGGAGGAGGTATCAAGAAAGGAACTGTTACCCAGGCTGTGGTAGTGCGCACGAAAAAAGAAATTCGTCGTAAAGATGGTTCTTACATCCGCTTTGACGACAACGCAGTAGTTATTCTCAACGCTGCAGAAGAACCAAGAGGTACCCGTATTTTCGGGCCTGTGGCAAGAGAGCTCAGAGAGAAAGATTATATGAGAATCGTTTCTCTTGCTCCTGAAGTATTGTAATTAATTTAATGACCACGCGTTTCTGCATTTGTTCAGAAATGTGGCTAATGAAAGATAAAAATGGCAAATAAAACTGACAAAAATCGTTTTGCGCCTAAGTTGAAGATCAAACGCGGAGACAAAGTTGTCGTTATTGCTGGCGCATATAAAGACAAAAGCACTCCAAGAGAAGTTCTGGAAGTATTTCCTTCCAAAAACAAGGCGATTGTCGATGGTGTGAATATTATGACCAAGCACCGTAAACCATCTCAGGAAAGTGCCGGAGGTATCGAAAAGATTCCTGCACCTATCCACCTCTCCAACCTCATGTTGGTAGATCCTAAATCAGGAGACCCTACCCGTGTTGGCAGAAGAAAAGAGAAAGATGGAAAATTAGTACGTTATTCGAAAAAATCCGGGGAAATCATTAAGTAATGAGTTATACACCAAGATTAAGAGAAAAATATGCCAAGGAAGTTGTTCCTGCTTTGATGGAGCAATTCCAGTACGGTTCCATTATGGAAGTACCTAAACTGGTTAAGATCAACCTCAACCAGGGAGTTGGCGAAGCAACACAAGATAAAAAGCTTGTTGACAACGCTTTGAACGAAATGTCCATCATCGCTGGTCAGAAAGCTGTTCCAACCAAAGCTAAGAAGTCGGTTTCTAACTTTAAACTCAGAGAGGGGATGACTATCGGTGCCCGTGTGACACTGCGTAACAACCGCATGTATGAGTTTCTGGATCGTCTGGTCACTGTGGCGCTGCCACGTGTGCGTGACTTCCGCGGAATCAATGACAAGAGCTTTGACGGAAGAGGTAACTATTCCATGGGTATCAAGGAGCAGATCGTGTTCCCTGAGATCGATATCGACAAAGTAGGTCGTATCACCGGTATGGATGTTACTTTCGTAACGACTGCAAAAACGGATGCAGAAGCTTTGGCATTGCTGAAAGCACTTGGACTTCCGTTCAAAAATCAAAGAGATTAATTAATTCCGTAAGGAAACAACATTAATAATAATGGCCAGAAAGTCACTTATTGCAAGAGAAAAGAAAAGACAACGCATGGTTGCGAAATATGCGGAATTGCGCAAGCAACTTAAGGAAGAAGGACGTTGGGATGAGCTGGATAAATTGCCACGCAACTCCAACCCTATCCGTTTGCACAACCGTTGCCAGTTGACCGGTCGTCCTAAAGGTTACATGCGTGACTTCGGGATCTGCCGTGTGAAATTCCGTCAAATGGCATTGGAAGGTAAACTTCCGGGAGTAACCAAAGCTAGTTGGTAAATCACTGAATAATTTATTTTTAACAGTCGGCGAGGTTCCTGAACGGAAAACCGGTCGGCGAAATATTTAAACAATGGCTGTAACTGATCCTATAGCAGATTATTTGACCCGCATTCGTAATGCGCAAATGGCGGGACACAAAATTGTAGAAATCCCTGCTTCTAACGTGAAGAAGCATATGACTGAAATCCTCTATGATCAGGGGTATATCCTCAAGTACAAATTCGAGGATGGTGTAGGTAAAGGAAAACAGGGAGTTATCAAGATCGCTATCAAATACGATCCGGTATCTAAAGAACCTGCGATTAAAAAAATGATCCGCGTAAGTAAACCTGGTTTACGTAAATACTCCGGAGCCAAAGATCTGCCAAGAGTGATCAACGGTCTTGGGATCGCAATGATCTCAACTTCTCATGGACTGATGACTGACAAGCAGGCAAGAACGGCTAATGTCGGAGGAGAAGTATTGTGTTATATTTACTAATTAAGGTCAAAATCTGAGATAAGATGTCTAGGATAGGAAAATCACCAATTACGCTTGCGAGCGGTGTAGAAATAAATGTCAGCAAAGGAAACCTTGTGACTGTCAAAGGACCTAAGGGAGAATTGAAACAACAAGTTGATCCTGATATGACCATCAACGTTGAGGATGGTGAAATGACAGTGGTTCGCCCGACAGATTCAAAACGCCATCGCTCCATGCACGGTTTGTACAGATCATTGCTGGCCAATATGGTTGAAGGAGTTACCAATGGTTTTGAAAAACAACTCGAGGTAGTGGGTGTAGGTTATCGTGCCAACAATACCGGCCAGTTGCTTGAATTAACGGTTGGTTATTCTCACCCTATTTACTTTGTAATTCCTGATGAGGTGAAAGTAGAAGCGGTAATGGAAAAAGGTAAAAACCCGATCATCAAGCTTACCAGTATAGATAAGCAATTGGTAGGTCAGGTTGCTGCCAAGATCCGCGCTTTCCGTAAGCCTGAGCCTTACAAAGGAAAAGGTATCAAGTTTGTGGGTGAAGAGCTCAGACGTAAGCAAGGTAAAACTGCTTAATGATAAACAAATAATAGATTCTGACGTTGTTGAGGAGTTACGGTTTAACCTTCTACCTTCAGAGTGTATCATTTATAAAAACGGGGCCTTGGGTTTGATGGTCGGCATCCTACACTAAGGCTGATAATTTAAAAGAAAATGAAATTTTCAAAACAGAATAGGAGAAAGAAAATCCAGAAAACGATCCGTAAAAAGATCAATGGAACTTCCGACAGACCTCGTTTGAACGTCTTCAGAAGTAACAAAGAGATTTACTGCCAGTTGATCGACGATGTAAACGGCGTTACCCTGGCTTCTGCTTCTTCGCTCGATAAAGGTGTCGGTTCTGAAGGAACCAAAACTGAAAGAGCCGCTAAAGTTGGGAAACTTATCGGTGAGCGTGCCAAGGCTAAGAATATTGAAGTAGCAGTATTTGACAGAGCAGGTTATCTTTACCACGGAAGAGTTAAAGCTCTTGGTGATGGTGCCCGCGAAGCTGGATTAAAATTGTAAAAAATAAATAACTTCCATTATAATGGCAAAAAGAGACTCAAACAGAGATAGAGTTAAACCGGCTGAAACTGAACTCAAGGAAAAATTAGTAGCTCTTAACAGGGTAGCTAAGGTGACCAAAGGGGGACGTACATTTAGCTTTGCTGCGATCGTAGTTGTAGGTGATGGTAACGGAACCGTAGGACACGGACTTGGAAAAGCTCGTGACGTATCAGAATCTATTGCAAAAGCAGTGGATGATGCGAAGAAAAACCTGGTTAAAGTTCCTTTATGGAATGGTACTATCCCACACGAGCAGAAAGGTAAGTATGGTGCTGGTAAGGTGTTGATCAAGCCTGCTGCGAGTGGTACCGGTGTAATTGCCGGAGGTGCTATGCGTGCTGTTCTGGCAACTGCCGGAGTACACAACGTATTGGCCAAGTCACAGGGGTCTTCCAACCCACACAATGTTGTTAAAGCAACCATGGATGCA
>QQUB01000636.1 GCA_008501835.1 Bacteroidota bacterium | reverse complement strand
CCGGGTCAATTGTCGGAGATCTTTGATCATAAATGGCTACAATGCCACACATTTAGCTTCGTTTTTTAATAAAATCCTCAACGAATTCGCACAAAAAGGCTGTGACATCAATCTTTTCCTGAAGCAGGATTTGCCGTTTTTGTTGGAATTGCTTTTGATTTGCTGGATCGGAAAGAATTTTCAATCCGGTTCTTATCGCTTCATCGATGTCCTGGGGAGATTCAGAATAGTTGAATACCAAACCGTATTTGACTTCCTGTTCATGGGTGTAATCCCTGGAAGTTGAATCGATGAATATTGCAGGCACTCCCAGGACTGCAGCTTCAGAGGCCATGGTAGCGCTTTCACCAAAGACCAGTTTACTGAAAGCCATGATATGAAAGATATCAGCGGGGTTTATTTTGATTTGATAGGGTAGGAGTTGTTTGGGAAGACCAGCTTCTGAAGTAATAAGTACTTTGTTGTTTTCAGAAAACTGTTCCACCAGTTCTATCTTTTTTTCTTCTGGAATTCCAGGATGTCTGAAGTCATGGGTAGCGTTGCGTTTTACAAATCGGATTATGATTAAATTGTCTTTTGGATCAAGATTATATTGTCTTAGTACCCCGGGATCAGGCCTGAATTGGTTAGGGTGCAAGTAGGCAAGTTCATGGTACCCGGGATATACCACCATTTTATGTCCGTAGTTATGGGTAAAGGAATCAGAAACAAGTATGGCGTCTGTAAAAGGCTTATAAAGCATGACCTGCTCTTTGTTCCCGGTGTCTTCAAAGGATATATGAGGCTTACCGAGCAGGCTTGAAACATGCGCAGCGTAAATAGATCCGTGACTCAGGAAAACATCTGGTTTATACCTTCGGGCAACCTTGTAAAGTTCCTTGTTGAAGTAGAAAAGTCCTGCTATTTTTTGCCAAAATCCCGTTTTGACATTACCTATTGAAATAAAAGGTAAGCTAAACTCTTTTAATAATCTGATATTCAGGGGTTTGTTTCGAGAAGTGAAAAGTATTTGATGACCGGTGTTTTTCATCCTTGCGGCAAAGTTTCTCAATAGGTGGACATGTGCCGGATGACCTATGTCAAAGAGAAAATTCATAGGTTAATTTTGAGTTTTTGATAAACTTTAAGACCTAGTTTTCCAATTTCAAAAAGTGGTCGGTTCAAAACTGTCACAAATCTTCCGAATGAAACCATTTCGCCCCCATACCTGGCTTTAAAATCTCTTACACCATAAGTCTCGTCAGGTTTGCCTCCTCCCATGAAATCCATATGTTCAAAGTCATTATCAAGAGCGTATTTGATGGGCGCCCATGCTGCCAATACACCCGCAAATACCCCTTTAGCAACATTCATCACACCGCAGTGGAACCAATCATAAATGACCTTTCCGTCAAAAACCGGACAGGCGGCACCGCCAATGATTTTATTATCAAAAAGAACCACAAAAATTTTCGCCGATTCAGATTCCCAAAGTTTCTGAAAAAGTCCAAATTCAGGTAGTGGTTTTTTGACTTTTTCCCGGTATAGAGTATCAAGTATATTGTAGAAAACATGGACCTCTTCGATGGAATTGGCTTCCCTGATTTGAGCTCCGGTTTTTAAACTCTTATTTATTTCCCTTCTCCGATTCCCATGCATCCGTTTCAGGACCCTGGTTTCATCGTCTGTTTCTATAAGAAAATTGAGATATGGTTGGAATTGAAATCCTTCCCATTCAAAGTCCTGTTTTAAAACTTCGCAGTCAAAAAGGTTTCTAAATTCAATAAAGATTGCTTTACCTGCAGCAAATTCTTTCAGGGATTTTAAAAGTTCTCTGGTAGTATGGCTTTTATTTCTCTCCAATACCAATGGGCCTCCCCAGATAATAACCCTTCTGGAAAACCAGGATTTTAATCCTGTGCCATTGGTCTGAATTACGCCCATCATGCTACCGGTTATTTCTCCCTGATTATTGACTGAAAGCAAAAGAAAGGCTTCAAAACCTTCAAGTTCTTTACACAACTTGAAGAAATCTATACTCTGGAAGAAGTTACCTTCCGGATGATTGAGCACAAATTTCCGAAAGGTATCTTCCAATACACTATTAACTAACTGCTTATGATTTTTTAAAATTACTAATTGCATTGTATTGCTCTGCGAAACTCAGCGCTCCTCAGTGGCACTCTGCGGTACAACCTCGGCCTACCTTTGCGCCCTCAAAAAATCAATCAATAAACTCCCGATGCCACTGCTCCAGATGTATCCATTTCCAGATCTCTTTCCCGTAATTTCCTTTCCTGTCCAGGTGTTTCTGATAAATTTTTTTGGCCCTGTCCACATCAATCAACTTTCTTCCTGAAAAGGAAGATGCGTTCAAAATGTCCTTTATATAATTTTGGAAAGCAGGTTTTCTGAACCATTCATCCTGTGGAGTTCCAAAACCAATTTTGTCCTGCCTTAATCGGATGGGTTCGGGAATTGTTCCTTTCATTGCCTGGCGGAGTATATATTTTGTCATTCCATTATTGATAATGGCTGTTCCTTGTAATGAAAGAACCTTTTCCACAAGCCTGAAATCCAGGAAAGGCACCCTGGCTTCCAGAGAATACCACATGGCGTTCCTGTCTTCCCATTTCAGCAAATGTTCCAGTTTGTACTCAAAGTGGTTGATCAGGGCGTCCTGTAGGCTTTCTGAACCATATAGTTCTCCTGGGATGGTTTGTTTCTCCTCCTGGAATACCTCTGCAAAATCCCGGGCGATATATCCTTTTTCCTGAACCCTCAGCTTTGTTCTAAGATTTGATGGAAGCAGAAAGAACAAGAGGGTTTTTAAGCCGAAAATAGAACGGTGATTTTTAAGGTATTTCATGGTTTCTGTTGTCAATCTGCCCAATTTGCCTTTTTGCAGAAGCTCCTTGAAGTAAAAGCCAAAAAAGTAATGATATCCTGCAAGGGCTTCATCAGCGCCTTGACCATCAAGTGTAACTGTAACGTGTTCCTTTGCCAGAGACATTACTTTAAATTGGGCGTAAGGACTTGTGCTGGGAACAGGCTCCGCATGTGCTTTTACAAAAGGCTCAATGTCTTTCAATAGGGTGCTCTCGTCAGGACGGATGAAATACATCTTTTTCAAATGAGGCTGAAAAAGTTTTATAAAGGCTGATTCATCCCCGTAATGACCATTGCCATAAACTGCTGAAAAGGTGTTCAGATCCTTTTTTAAATAATCTTTTAAAAGCACTGAAACAATGCTGGAAGAATCCAGGCCGCCACTTAGACAAACACCAACAGGAACATCACTTCTCAACCTCAATCCAACAGAAGACGAAAAGAGGTCCCGAAAATCATCAGGAGTTTCAAGCCCGTTTTTCAGCGCTTTACGAAGATCGTACCATTTATAAATGTTCATAGCATTTTGGGGGGTGGTATCATTTTCTTTTAGGTCCAGTGTGAAAGCGTGACCGTGGTTTAGTTTTTTCACCTCTTCAAAAAAAGTTCTTTCGGTCTGGTCGGTTCTGTTGAACGCCAGATAATCAAAAATGGCAGAGAGATCAGGTGTTGGTTTTTTATCCAAAAGGGAAAGGATTGAAGGAATTTCTGAGGCGAAGATCAACCTGTTTTTTTCTTTGAAATAATAAAAGGGTTTAATGCCGTATCGATCCCTTGCTCCAAATAGTTTTTTTTCTTTTCGATCGAAAATGACAAAGGACCACATGCCGTTTAATTTGTCCAGCATTTGCTGCCCCCATTCTCTGAAAGCATTGAGAAGAACTTCTGTGTCAGTTTTTGTTTTAAAGCGATACCCGACCTGGATAAGTGTTTCTCTTAGCTCAATATAATTGAAAATTTCCCCATTGTAGACAATCACGTATCGGCGATCCTCAGAAAACATTGGCTGGTGCCCGCCAGTTGAAAGATCTATGATGCTGAGCCTGACAAACCCCAGACCCATTACATCATCAGTGAAAATGCCCTCGTCATCCGGGCCACGATGCTTCATTGTCCGCATCATTACCTGAAGGGGTTCAGGGTTTATCGGGGATTTATCAAAGTTTATTATGCCACAAATGCCACACATATTTACTTATGCTAAGATGCTTTAATGGTGTAATGATTAATTGAATTCAAGGGAAAGGGTGGCGGATTCGATTACCTGGTCGTAAATGCTTTCCAGTTCTATTTCCTTTGATTTGAGGTCGAGGTTTTCTAAAGCAAATGATTGACCCTTTTTTCCGATTCTTTCCCTAAGCTTATGATCGGCCAATAATTTTGAGATATTTTCTGCCAGGTCATCCGTATCCCATTCCTGTACCAGTAATCCGCTTTCCAGATGATTGATGATAAAAGGAATTCCCGCATGGTAGGTGGAAATTACAGGTAATCCGGTGGCCATGGCTTCAATTATAGTACCGGGAATACCTTCTTTGTCACCGTTTTCGGCTATTACACTTGGGTGAATAAAAATATCTGCATTACGATAGGCTTCCATCATTTCCGGAGAAGCATAGGTGATTGGGCCGGGCATGCTGATAAAGGGAGTTAATCCATGCTTTTGAATATATGCTTTTAAAGTTTCCTCTAATTCTCCGGTTCCTATGATATCCAACGACCAATTGGAAATTCCCTGATCCAATAATTTTCTTAAACTCTTAAGTAAAAACAAATGTCCTTTCTGGGGAACGAGGCTCGCGAGGATCAGTAATTTAATTGTGGTCTTTTGAGGATAGTCTCTTTTTTGATAAAAACGACTACAGTCAGTTCCGTAATAGTGAACGATTATTTTTTCTTCCGGGCAACCAGCCTCGATAAGATCCTTTTTCATATCTGGTGACATGGCCAGCACCTTTGTAACATCATTAAAGACTCGTTTGGAAAGATATGTTCTTCCGTAACCGTTGAAAAAATCGGGAAAAGAGGAACAGTCATAACCGTAAAAGGACACTACGGAAGGTATTTCCAAATATTGCAGCAGGGGATAAAAAACTCCGCAGTCGGTTCCAAAATGGAAGTGACAAATTTCCACTTCGCCTTTTTTTAGCGTTTTCAAAATGCTGCCAATTTGCTTCTTTGAAAGTACTTTGGGGCCGTTAAAAAGTACTTTTTCCCATAAGGACTCTTCCTTGCTGAGATCTAAAACACCTAAGGGTGAATAGTCGAATTCTGCAAATCCTCCATCATGTGGTTTTGATACAGATGTACGCCAGATCAGCATGGACTCATACCGATCATGGGAGGCCATTTGATTACGAATGAACGAGGCTTTGGCCTGGGTATTTTTCCGGATGAAATGGGCTACTTTGGGTTTGTGATTTTTCATCATTAAGATAATTCATGAATTCTATGATAGCAATCATATGTCTGAAAGTAATATCATTGGCATCGTTCCGGTTGGAGAAGTCGAATAGATCTGGGTTAAAAACCAAATCCATCGCCGGGTTATTTTTATGTTGTTTCAAGATGTCACGGATAGTCGACCGTGTCCAGATTTCCGTTTTAAAAGTATCGTTTCCTCCTTTCCGTTTCAGGTAAAGATTCTTTCGGGTAACTCCAATGGCCAACAGGAGGTAATTGATCGGGAATGATCTGATAAGGTCTATTGGTTTGTATAATCTGTCGACTTTGATGCGATTTAATTCAGGGAAATACTTTTCAATTACTCTGGCATAAAGTAGTTGTCCGCGACGCTTTTTTATTTTATTGTTTCCCAGAAATCCATTATACATTCCTGCAAAAGGTGTCCGGTAAATCAGGTCAATGAGATCATTGTCCAGGTACGGTGATCGGGTACTTACATAAGCTCTTTCTATCTGAATTTCCTGCTGGAAATATTTGGGCATTCCTTCCTCTAACAAAAAGAAAAAGCTTGATTTTTCTGTACCGTATTCCCTGTATTTTTGAACATATTCTCTTTCAAATAAATCAAAAACTGTTTCGAGGCCTTCTCCGAGAATATTGTCCAATAATTCTGTAGGAATAAAAAATTGTTGAACGTACTTCCTTGCCAATGCCCTGCCATTTTTTTGGAAGAATAGGTCAAAAACCCTTTTGTTCATTTGAATTCCAAGGTCAGGACTAAGTGGCCGGAGAATTTCGCTGCCAAATAAACCGGTCATGGCGATGTTGGAATAGTTGCTCAACCGGGAGAAGGCATAATCAATATTGGCAAACCCGATAGGAGCGAGTCCGTTGGAGAAAACCGTCGACCGATGCGAATACCAGGAATAATTTTCCAGGAATGTCCCATCCAGATATACTGGCTGATAATTGATACCTGTTTTTTTGGAGATTTCCTGTGGAACACGAATTTGAAGACTTCCCGGCATTCCGTATGAATAGGTAAGAAAGTCTTCTTTGGGTTTTCTTAACATCGAAAGATTGGTTCGCCCATCGAATCCTCCGGTCAGAGATACTAATAATTTTTCAGCGTCAGAACCATAAAGGGCTACATTTTCAAACATTAATGCCGATAAAGCCTTTAATGATTCTTTTGGGGGTAATAGTTGTTCATGGTGTAATGAAGTGACTGACCACCATTTTTTTTGTTCCAGACCGGATTTTGAAAAGGTGTATTCAGAAGCAGCCAAAAACCGCCTTATGCCTTTGATGTAATGCAAGTCTGTTATTGGGTAATCAAAGACCAATTGGCTGGCAAAACCTATTGGATCAATGGCTATCGAAAGGTTGGCC
>QQUB01000822.1 GCA_008501835.1 Bacteroidota bacterium | reverse complement strand
CTGAGCCTCCATTCTTAAAGAGTTGGAGGACATTCCTCCACCTTTTTTAATGGGAGTCAATCCACCGTGCTCTTCCAGTAAATTTATAGTTTGGACCTCAACCGGTGTGGCCCACATTTCTCGGTATTGCTCTCCCATTAAGAAGGATTTAAAGGATCCGGCAAGAAAATTTTTGTTTGCCGCTACCAAGGTGTCTCTGATAGGAATATCCGGGAATTTCACCTCTTCTTCAATAGTACCTGGTCGTGGCACCCTTAATTGTTTTCTAAATTCTAGAACCGGCTCTTGATCATAACCTGTTACGGTGTAAAATTCGATCCATGATTCAAAATCCTCATAGAACATGATTTTTGCGAACCCTCTGGCTTCTTTTGTAAACAGGGCATTTCTTCCTGCTGCTGTATAGGTGTGTTTGGCTCCAGACCCGCTTACAACATATTTGATCTTATTATTTTCAAAATACTGCAGGGAGTGTTCATGCCCAGAGGCAAAAATGACGTCAACTCTAAGTCGTTTCGCAATTTGATCGATCCCCTGCATGATCTGTTTGTTTTTACCATGAGTAACGTCCTGAACATGTCCCGATACCTGCCGGTTTAATGGATAAATTGACCCTAAAACAGGAAGAGGGATCCAAAGGCGGTCATTTAAATCGGTCAAGGGAAAAATGTGTTGTTTCATGGAGAAATTACCGCCGTGATTACCATTTGTCAGGATAGGGTGGTGCATCAGGACTACAATCTCATCATTTTTATGATCCATGAAAATTTCTTCGATGGAATGCAAAAGGTCCGTATGGGACTTAACCTCACAGCCCCGGTTTATTCCTGGTTCGTTTTCCCAGTTTTGGAGCCACCACTGAGTATCGAGGAAAATAAACACGAGGTCCTTATTGATTTTCATGACTTTGGGATCTCCACATCCGTGTCCCGGATACATTTTAACTTTAGGCCCATTTTGATCAAAATATGATTCTACATAGTCTTCCTGTCGCAGGATATATCTCAATCCCCCCTTATGTCCTCTTTTCCAATCGTGATTTCCGGGGATGAAAACGGTGGTGCCATTTACATGATTTGCCAATTCGAGTTGGGCATTTAATACTTTTTCTCCACGACTTCTATCTTCATTTGCACTGGCTTCAAGCCCTTTAGGGTATAAATTATCTCCCAGAAAAACCAGGGTTTCATCGCCCCTAGAGGTGTCCAGTTCATTTTTGACGGCTTCTAAAACATAGTTCGTTCCCTTTTCGGGATTGTCCAGAGCACCAGCGTCACCAATCAGGTACAAAGTGTGAACTATGGCTTTATTGTCGGTTTTTTTGATCTGTTGCCAGTTTTTTACACTGTTGTCAATAAATGCATGGCGTTGTGTACCACAACCTGAAAAGATAATCATGCATATGCCGATAATAACATACTTAAAAATAAAAAGTCGCATAATAAAAAGTATAAGATGCTGAGCAATTTCCATGTCAGCGGATTAACGTCAATTAAATGATAGAAGTGGATATGGTTGAGTTATTTATTTAATTTGACTTAAGCGGGGGATCAAAATTATTGAAAAAGAAACATGGGCTGTACTTAATCCTGTCTCATTAATCTTAATCAAAAAGGGGCATCCGTTTCTTTTGACATTTCATGGTAAATCAATCTGTCGGCAAGTGAAGGAAATCGATTATACAGCCAAACAGCAAGTTTTCCTTTCCAGGTAAAAGTCAGGTTTCTCTCTCCCTTTATACTAGCCTTTACGATCAAAGAAGCTACTTTTTCACTGGTCATCATTTTGTCTTCATTCCTGGGGGTTTCTTTTTGGGGCTCCCCCTCTGCATTCAAGGCAAGACTTCTGATGTTTGATGCAGTAAAACCAGGGTGTACTACCATCACTTTTAACCCTTTTTTCATGTTCTCGATCCTCAATGTATTCAGAAATCCATCCAATGCATGTTTCGAAGCTACATAGGCTGTTCTTCCAGGTAAAGGGGTTAATCCGGAGATGGAGGAAACACCGATGATGAGTCCCTTTTGTTTCAAAAGATGAGGAAGCGCAAATTTGGAACAGTAAACGGCTCCAAAAAAATTGGTATCCATTACTTCTTTAACTATGGAAATATCCAATTCATCGAAGACTGCTCGCATTGAAATCCCTGCATTGATGACTAAAATGTCTAACCTTCCGTATTGCTCTATGGTTTTTTGAATCAGGCGTTCACAATCTTCTACTTTCTGGACATCCGTTTGCACAATAAAAGTTTCTGCGCTGGTTTTATCCAAGCTTACCTTTACATCGTGTAATCGCTCCGTATTTCTGGCAGCCAGTACGACTTTTGCTCCATTTAAGGCAAACTCCCTGGCACATGCTTCACCAATTCCTGAAGAGGCTCCTGTAACTATTACAACCTTATTTTTGAATATTTTCAAGTTCTAAATTTTAGTTATAATGAATTCGAACCTAACAATCAAGGGGGCTTGGTATGACATATTTTTACCGAGATTTTGAATAAGGTCGGCAGGGGGCCATTTCAAATTAATATTGAGCTGTAACTTTTTTTATTCCGTAAATGGAATAGCATTTACCAATAAGAGTTAATACTCAACTCCCGTAAGTTCCTCAGACATATCCCAAAGCATTTTAGCTTTTTTTATGTCTTGTGCCAGGGCGATGGTTTTGACTTTTTTGGGATTGCCACGCATCTCCATGAATCCGGAAGGACCATAATAATCACCGGATCTGGCTTCGGGATCGAAAGCTGCTCTCAGGGAAGGCAGAATACCTTGTGGTGGTTTTTGGCCAAAAAAGATGTTCAAAAAGCGCATTAGTCCGGAATGGCGTTGCAAATCAGTGCCTGTCCAGCCGGGGTGCGAAGCTGTGATCATTGGAGCGTCAGGAGTATTTTTAAATTTCCGGGCCAATTCGTACATGAAATAAATATTGGCAATTTTACTATCGCTATAAGCTCTCGAAGCATTGTATTTTCTGTTTTCCCAGCCGAGATCTGAAAAGTCAATATTCCCGTATCTATGAGCTACACTTGAAGTTGCTACAATGCGAGAATCTTTGGTATTTTTTAACAGTGGCAAGAGATGACCGGTAAGAGCGAAATGCCCTAAATGATTGGTGCCCATTTGTAATTCAAACCCATCTGCAGTTTTGCCATAAGGAGGGATCATCACCCCAGCGTTATTGATGAGTACATCCAATCGGTCATAATTTTGAATAAATCCATTGGCGAATTGCTCAACGGAATCCAGACTGGAAAGATCGAGTTTTCTTACGTCAATTTTGGCCTTTGGAAATTTGCTTTTGATCTCCGTTGCTACGGATTCTCCTTTTTGGGTGTTTCGCACTGCCATAACGACGGTTGCATTTTTTTCTGCTAAAATTTCTGCTCCTGCTTTTCCAATTCCGCTCGTAGAACCCGTAATGATGATTACTTTATTCTTTTGGTCGGGAATGTTGTTTGCTGTCCAGTTTGATCTTGCCATGATTTTCTTTTTATTTTTTAATAAAGCAGGAGATCAAAAAAAATGAAATTCGATTTTGATCCCCTACTTTCCTTTTACATTACAAAAGTGCAAATTATAAAACTGCTTTACTTAACCATTTTACGGTGTGTTTTAACCATTTTATGGATATTGGTTAAAATTGAAATTGGTCCTTTTGTTAATCTACCATTCTCATCATAAGCCTGTCAAATGCTCTGTCACCAAACCAGTTTCTGTACCAGATTAAAAACTTGGCCATTCTTCCCTTTACATATCTTGTTTTGGGTCGCTTTGCGTTAATAGCTTTACTCACCACTTCAGCGATCACTATCGGTTCAGAACCCATTCTTTCCGCTTCTTCTGGTGTCAGATCTGTCATCATATTTCCGAAAGGTTCCACAATATGACCATAGTTAGTGTCGTCCATGTACTTTTCCATGTAAGAGGAGGTAACGTTTCCAAAATTGGTGTTGATGGCTCCCGGTTCAATGATAACCACCTGAATATTAAATTCTTTTACTTCCAGACGCAGGCAATCACTCCATCCTTCAATGGCGTGTTTGGTGGCATGATACCATGCTCCCAAAGGCATATAAATTTTCCCTCCCATGGATGAAGTGTTTATAATTCTGCCTGATCTTTGTTCACGCATATACGGAAGTACTTCTCTGGTAACGTTCGCCACTCCAAACACGTTGACTTCAAACTGCCAGCGGAGGTCTTCTTCAGTCGTTTCTTCAACAGGAGCATATAACCCCCATCCTGCATTGTTGAACAATACGTCAATACGTCCTTGTTCTTCGATAATCCGTTCTACACCTGCTTTGATCATATCCTTATCGGTTACGTCCATATCGAGCGAATGGCCTCCGATTTTGTCCAAATATTTGTTTTTTTCAAACTGGATATCTCCTCCGTAAACAATGTGACCTTCTTTGATCAATAATTCTGCGGTTGCTTTTCCGATACCTGAGGCTGAACCTGTTATCAGGATGACTTTCTGTTCTGGGTCATTTGCCGCAAAAGTGTCTGTACTAAAGGACACGAAGGCAAAAACGGCCATGATTACTGCAATTACTTTTTTCATGATTTTTGTTTTTAATTTTTTGCAGGAGTATTCTATCACAGTCGGCGCAGAAGCCAATGGACATAGTTCTCCCGTTTAAGGAGTTGCTGAAACTCCCTATTCGTTGATTAATAAATAATTAGTATTAATTGAGACGCCTGTAGTCGTTGGGACTAAACCCTGTTTTGGATTTAAACAGGCGGGTCAGACTTTGGGGGTATTCAAATCCCAGGCTAAATGCTATTTGACTTATCGATTCATTCGTTCCGAGCAGCGCGCTTTTTGTCCTTTCCACTAAAATATTATTGATATGTCCTTTGGCACTATAGCCTGTTTCTTTTTTTAACATATCACTTAAATAGTTGGGGGACATCAATAATTTTTTACTGAAATAACTAACCTTTGGAATACCGAATTCCAGGGTCAGGTTTGAGGAAAAATAGGACTTTAAAAGTCGTTCGAATTGAGACACAAAATCCTTGTTAAAGCTCGATCGGGTATAAAATTGTCTATCATAATATCGCAAGCAGTTATTGAGTAACAATTCCAGGTTTGAAATTATCAACTGATGGCTGTGACTGTCAAGGTTCTGACTGTACTCTTTTTTAACTTGTTTTACGATTTTGGTAATGTATAATTGTTCTTCAGTGGACAGGTGAAGTGCTTCGTTGGATTCATATCCGAAATAGGTATAGGAGTCCATTTTTGTGGCTAAAGTGGAACGTCTGATCAGATCGGGGTGGAAGAGCAGAAACCAGGTATTACTGTTTTCAGAAATTTCATACTCATGGCTTTCAAGCACTTGCCCCGGAGCTAAAAACAACAAAGTTCCATTCTGAAAATCGTAAGACGTTCGTCCATAGCTTATGGAGCCTCTCAACTTATCTTTGAAGATTATTGTATACATATCTAAGGAGATTTTCATCCCGGAATATTCAGCATTATTTTGCTTTTCAAAATTGTTGATTTCCGAGGCTTCGATCAGGGTGATCAGCGGATGTTTTGGTGCTGACAATGCTGAAACCTGATGCATCTCCGTTACGGTCTTTATTCTGATTATATCGTTCATGTTCATTCTGGTAAAGGTTTCTCAACTGTTGATAACACAAAATTACAGCTTCATTGTCACCGGTACTTAACCGTTTTCAGGATAAGCATAACCGAATCTACTTTTTGAATAATTGATCAGTTAAAGTTGAATTTAACCCCTGTCATTTGCTCGGAATCTTCCCAAAGTTTTCGGGCATATTCCAGATTATGAGAATCAGGTGTTGATTCAACCAGAACAGGATGACCTCCCATTTCGTTAAAGCCTCTGGGGCCATAGTATTCTCCTCCTTTTACATCTGGAGCAACGGCTGCCCTTACTTCCGGCAGGGTTCCTATGTCCGCTGACTGGGCCAATAGCAGGAATAATGGTTTGAGTAATCTAAACCAAAAATTCTTTTCAACATGCCTTGCCAGATTGGTGTTTGTCCCTCCGGGGTGGGCAGCTACAGAGGTAACCTTCAAATTATTTTCCTCAAATTTCCTTTGCAGCTCATAGGTGAACAGCAGGTTGGCCAGTTTTGAGTTGAAATATGCTACGCTCTGGTCGTAATTTGATTCATTGAACATCAAATTGTTCATGTCCCATTTGGCCCTGCGATGTCCAAGGCTGCTGACATTGACCACTCTTGAATCGTCCGTATTTTTCAACTTGTCGAGCAGTAAGCCCGTTAGGGCAAAATGCCCGAAATGATTGACCCCCATCTGCGATTCAAATCCGTCTTTGGTGGTGTCATAAGGGCACCACATAATCCCCGCATTATTCAACAGGATGTTTAGCCGGGAATAATTTTTATTAAAATTGTCCGCGAACCCCCTGACCGATTGTAAATCGCCCAGGTCCAGTTCCATGACGTTGATCTTTGCGGAAGGCAATTCATTTAATATTGATTTTTTTGCCTCCTCGCCTCGTTGTAAACTCCTGGATGCCAGGATAACTTCAGCATTTTTTTCCGCGAAAAATTTCACAGCCGATAGTCCCAACCCACTGTTACCACCGGTAACGATGATGGTCAATCCAGTCAGGTCGGGAATATCGTTTTTTGTCCATTTTGCCATTACGTTGTATTTT
>QQUB01000185.1 GCA_008501835.1 Bacteroidota bacterium | reverse complement strand
TTGATCGTTGAAGATGAGCCGCTCATTGCCCAGGACATTGCTTCGATTCTGGAAGGGTATGATTACAGCGTTGCAGGTATCGCTCATAACCCTGATTCGGCAAAGTTGTTCCTCAACAATGATACTCCCGACATCGCACTTTTGGATGTTAATCTTAATGCTGAAACAGATGGAATCTCCTTGGGCGAATATATCCTGGAAAAATATGAATTCCCGGTGGTCTACCTCACAGCTTATGCTGATAAAAAAACCATCGACCGGGCAAAACACACCAAACCCATGGGATACATCGTCAAGCCGTTTGACGAAAAAGATATTTACACGACCATTGAAATTGCTCTTTACAACTATGCCAACATGCTCAAACCTGTTGAGTTTGATATAAACCTGATCAATAAAAACAGCCTTGGCCCTTTAACGGACAAAGAATTTGAAATCCTCAGCGATATCTACGACGGTAAGACTAACCGGCAGCTTGCTGAGCACCATTTCATTAGTATCAATACAGTCAAAACACATATCAAAAATCTGTACGATAAAATGGAGGTGGGGTCCAGGACGGAGGTGATTGTTAAAATTCGGAGTTTGTTGAAGAGATAGCAGGTCTGGTTCAAATAGTTCAAGGGGGTCAAGGAGTTTCAGGGAGTTTCTGTTGTTTCAAAAGTTCGATTAGTAACGAGTTACGGGTTACACGATTCAAGTATAACGATAACTCGTAACCCGTAACTCGTAACCCGTAACCAATAGATTATTACTTCAAAAAGCTGTACCGCTCCGCATAATCGAGCATTTGCTGGGTAAAGTCCTCGGGATATTCAACTTTGATATCGGTTATTTCCCCATTGTCATCTGTGACAGGAACCAGTTTAGGGTTAATAAACCCGCCATATGGAGGGATGTTGAGTTTTTCAGAACGCTCCAAAACCTCCTGGTGAAGTTCCTGATCGACTTTTACACCATAATTCTCCACTAAAGCTCTGCCTGCTTCATAATCCCCTTCTGATTTGATCCTTTGAATTTCGCGTAAAAGGTCGCCGAAATACCCCCTCAGTTTTTCGAAATCATTAACTACAAAATAGGTTTTGCCATCCTTTTTCACTTTTTCAACCACCTTCTCTGCTTCGCCTTTTTCAAAGGCCCAGGCTGCCACCAGTTGACGATTTCTCATGTGGGATTCCTCGATATCCTTACCGGGTTCGATCCTTCTGAGCTGTAACATCATTCCGTTACGCATGTAGTCTTCATAGGATGTTTTCCCAACTTCAAGACTTTCCATAAGGCCCAGGTCGACAATTTTATTATCCAGTATGAAATATAGTCCAACCAGGTCAGCTCTGGCTTCTTCCAGCGTTGAAGCATAACTCTTCAATGTCTCTTTTGGTGTACCAACTCCAGGATTCAATTGGCCGGAGGCATGACCTACAACTTCGTGCAATGCAGTATGTAATTTATCGGAAAGGCTGCCATGTTTCCTGACCCGGTCGATTTCTTCTTCGTTATAGGCAAATTCGGCAAGCAATCCTCCGCTGCTGGCTTTTTCATAAGCTTCAATAATATTTCCAAGACTCACCGATTTGGAACCATGTTGTTTTCTGATCCAGTTGGCATTGGGCAGGTTAACACCAATCGGCGTAGCAGGAGAAGCATCGCCAGCTTCACCAGCAACAGTCACCACCTTGTAGGTCACCCCAACTACTTCTTCTTTTTTATGCTCATCCATAATGGTTGAATTATCCTCAAACCACTGCACATTATCTGCCAAAACTTTCATCCTCGCTGAAGCTTCAAAATCGGTGATCTCAACAATATTCTCATAAGAGCCGCGATACCCTTTTGGATCGTTATAAACTTCAATAAACCCATTGATATAATCCACGTCGCCTTCCGTGGTTTCCACCCAGGCCACATTATACTCATCCCATTTTTCGAGGCTTCCTGTTTGATAATATTCAATCAAAAGCCCAAATGCTTCTGCCTGTTTTTCGTTTTCTGCAACCCCCTTTGCTTTTTCCAACCAGTAAATGATCTGCTCGATGGCCTCCCCATATAATCCGTCCAGTTTATATACTTCCTCCCTGATTCCGCCATCCGCTGTTCTGACCATTTTTGAATTCAACCCGTAGGAAACAGGGGTATCGGTTGGTTCCATAATGCTTTTATAAAAGGCATCCACTTCTGCTTCCGTAATATCAGGATCATAAAAATTGACTGCGGATCCCTTTAAAAGGCCCTTGTCCGGATCCAGATTGACTTTTTTATTATCCACCTCCGGATCAAACATCGCGACCAAAGCTTCCGCCGACATGTCTATACCCAATTCATTGGTAATCCCCTGGAAATATTCTTGTGAAAATTCAGGAATAAATTTATCTGTTGAATAATGGTGGTGTATACCGTTGGAGAACCATACATTTTTTGAATATTCCACCAATTTCCCCCAATCTGCTGATTCCTTATCTCCCTTGTAGTCTGAAGCAATTTTATCCAGAGCCTTTCTGATTTCCAGGTTATGGCGATAGTTCATATCATACATAATATCCCTTCCGGCGAGTCCTGCTTCGGTCAAATAATAGACCAGTTTTTTTTGTTGCAAGGTCAGTTGGTCAAAACCTGGAATTTGATAACGAATGATTTTCTTATCTGAGAAGTTTTCAGGATTCCAATTGAAGCCGTTGGCATCTACTTTACCTGCCCCATTGTCATCGGAAGTAGCCGGCTGACAAGCGGTCAAAACCAACAGAATGAAACCAAGGAAATATGCGAGTGATTTGTTCATATTCATTTTTTATTTTGATTAAAAATTGTGCCGCTAATGTCGCAAAAAAGTGCTAAAGACCATAATTCCTAAATCTGGGAAACGTATATTTGCTGAATAAAACGAAGCGAAATGAACGAAGAAAAAAAGTGTATTGTTTGCCAGAGCACCAGTCAGCAAATGCCTATTTTAGAGTTTGCATTTAAAGGACAAAAGTTGCACGTTTGTTCTCAGCATATTCCTATTATCATTCATCAACCTGACAAATTGCAGCATCTGCTTCCTGATTTGCCAAATCGGCCGGGAGAGCATGATGATTAATTTTTTTTTACCTTTAAGGGGTAATTCCCATGGTCAATATTCCATCGAAAACCCAATTTTCAAAATTGTTTTCTTTAACCCTTTGACCAACTAAATAAAAAGATTGCCAAAAATTATTATTTTGGCAACTCTATTGGTGTGGCCTGTTTTTTACTCCCCATGGCACAAAAAAATGTGTACCTCAGGCCAGCGCCTTCTTATGGGGTGGAAAGCAAAATATTAGTGTTTAAAGACATTGAATAAATCTCAACTGTCAAGAGGTTTACCAATGAATTTATTAATTAACTCGCATTTGATTAATCGGTTCGCTGATTATCCCAATATGCTGGTTTTTCTTTTAACACCGTCCTTGATGGACACAATTTTGCAACATAAATGAGCCTTAAACCAATCCTGGTCGTTTTCTTTTCAGCCTTACCCTTTTTCTTATGGGCACAAAATGAAGATTGTATTAACGCAATTGTCATTTGCTCAGATGGTCCTATTGATCAAACACCTACCGGGCCCGGTGAGAACGACTTTGCCAATGGGAATAATGACGAAGATTGTTTACTTGGCCTCGAGCATCAAAGCGGATGGTACTATTTTGAATTCCGTACGGATATGCCTCCTAACAGTGTGATTGAATTTACCGTCAATCCCTATGCAGGAGCTGCGGAGGATTATGATTTTGCGGTATATGGCCCTGATGTAACTTGTGATGACCTTGGATCTCCCATCAGGTGTTCCTTTGCAGATGATGGTTGCTTGTTCTGTCCGCAAACCGGACTGGGAAATGGTACTACAGACACTTCAGAGCCAGCTAGTGGAGACGGCTACGTCGCCCCTTTAGTTGTTCAACCCGGCCAGGGGTTTTACCTGTTAATGGACAATTACAATAATTCTTCTCAGGGGTTCAATATGACCTGGGGAGGTTCGGCTGCTCCCTATTTGAATTGCCTGGATTGTGAACTGGAACTCTTTCCTGGAGGACCAGTGGAGGTATGTGGTGGTGCTGATCCCTTTATACTTCCCGTTTCTATTTCCGGAAATATGGGAGCAGAAGTTTATTCCTGGACGGCAACAGGTGGAGGGTTGAGTTATTTGTCATCGACCAATGTTCTAAACCCTACAGTTACCATTCCTGATGATTTTTCCGGATCGATCACCTATACACTTTCCGTTTCGGAAGGAACCTGTGAAGTCATGACTGAAGTTGTGGTAAACGTTGCTCCCTTACCTGAGGTTACCATAACCGGCCCGGAAAGTATTTGCTCAACCGAAGAAGCCATTTTAAGCGCCACACCAGGTTTTCAAATGTATACCTGGTCAAACGGAAGCTCAACACCTAACATTACGGTTACTGCTCCAGGAACCTATTCCGTAACGGTCACAGATGGAAACGGCTGCCAAAATGAAGATTCCTTCACCTTGGAAGTAACTCCGGCTCCAGAATTATCTGCGAGTCCTCCCCCATTGCTTTGTGCGGGTTCTGCGCCCTTCAACATGGGGGTTTCCGTTACCGGAGTCATGGGAGGGGAATCTTATATCTGGTCAGGAACAGCTGAAGCGCTTGGTTTTCTATCCTCCACCAGTACCTTAAACCCAACCGTCACCATACCTGATGATTTCTCAGGCTTCCTCAATTATACCTTGACTGTTTCGGAAGGAGGCTGTTCAGACATGATTGATATAATGTTAGCCGTTGCTCCCTTGCCTGGCATTTTTATTTCAGGGCCGGAAGCTATCTGTGAGGGCCAGGTGGCCAACCTTTCTGCGACTTCGGGTTACCCGGTTTATCAATGGTCAAATGGAGGCACAGGAGAGGAAATAAGCGTTATGGTACCGGGCACCTATACCGTTACCGTTACGGACAGTAATGGTTGTCAAAATGAAGAATCTTTTGAATTGATTGTCAATCCCCTACCTGACCCTGAAATCAATGGGGATGCCTATGTTTGCCAGGGGCACACCTCTGAACTCATTGTTACTCCCGCTTTTTCATCTTATTTGTGGTCCAACGGCTCTGTTCAACAAACGGCAACCTATACTGAACCAGGAGTAGCCATGCTCATTGTGACTGATGACAATGGCTGCCAGGGGTACACTGAATTTGAAATAAATGATTTTAATATCCCAGCACCTGTAATCTTAGGAGACCCTGAAATTTGTCATGACGAGTCAACGGTCCTTTCCACTGCTGAAACCTACGTTGACTACCTTTGGAGCAATGGATCCACTCTGCCACAAACTGAGGTTACCATAGGAGATAACTACTTTGTGACAGTAACTGATGCTAATGGTTGCGAAGCAGATACTTCCTTTTTCGTTTTTCAGGCTCCTGAATTATTCCCGTTGATCACCGGAGACTCCTCCATTTGTGAAGGAGATGTGACAACGCTTTCACTAGAGGATTCTTACTCGGATTATTTATGGAGTACAGATGAAACAGAACAATCCATCACCACTTCAGCCGGAACTTTTTCCGTAACGGTTACTGATGAATACTATTGTGATTATTTTGCTGATTTCACTGTGGAAGAAAATCCGCTTCCCGAACCTCAGATCACTGGTTTAGCCAGTTTTTGTCTGGATGCTTCCACAACCATTTCCGTTTCAGAAAATTTTGAGGAATATTTATGGTCCAACGGTGATTCTACCCAAAATGTAGTCATTAATCAGGAAGGTAATTATTCCGTTACGGTCATTGATAACAACAATTGTGTTGGGGATACATCCATTTATATTTCAGAACTTGAAGAATTGGAGCCATTAATATTGGGTGATCCTCAGTTTTGTTCAGGAGACTCAACCATGCTAACCGGGGAAGATGGGTACGCTTCTTATATCTGGTCTGATGGGGCTGAAACCCAATCAATTACCCTCAACACCCCAGGATCAATCACACTTTCCGTTACGGATGTTAACGGATGTACAGGGTCAACCACTATAGAACTCTTTGAAAATGCTCTACCTCAACCTCAAATCATGACTGATGGCTATTTCTGTGCGGGAGATTCTGTTTTGATGGAAACAAGTGAAACTTATGTCCAATATTCGTGGTCCAATGCTGATACGACCTTCCAGACCTTCACCTCGCTTGCAGGTGATTATTTAGTTGCCGTAATCGATTCGAATGGTTGCCAGGCTTCTGTCATGACCACTATTGAGGAGATAGCTCTACCTAACCCTGCAATTCAGGGACCGGAACAATTCTGCCCTGGCACAAATGCAGATTTAACGGGACCAGGAGGGTTCTCTGAATATCAGTGGGACAATGGACAAAACACTCAGATGGTCACCGTTTCTCAACCCGGCACCTACACCCTTACGGTAACAGACTCGTATGGCTGTGTAGGTTTCAACAATTTTTCCATATCAGAATTTATTATCTCTGATCCGACCATCGATGGAAATCTGCAGTTTTGTCCGGACACCGAAACAAGTTTAACAGGTGAAAATGGCTTTGTGAGCTATGACTGGTCCAATGGCCTTTCCGGCCAAACCACCATCTTTACAGAACCCGGCCCGGCTATCTTAACCGTAGTCGACAGCAACGGATGTATCACTTCAAATATGGTGGACCTCAATTTGTTCGAAGTTACTCCTCCCCTGATTCTGGGAGA
>QQUB01000287.1 GCA_008501835.1 Bacteroidota bacterium | reverse complement strand
CCTGATTTTGAAGGTAACGATGAAGCCAATCCCGAATTCGAATTAGGTGGCAAAAAATTCAATGTGCTGGATAGTTTGAAAGGCATTGGACTGAGCATCGTAATTGCCGGAATTGCCGTAGCCATTTCATACTTTTTATTAGGGTCAATGGAAAACATAGCTTTGATCATTTTGGGATTAACGGCTATCAGTATTGCGGCGGCCTTTATTCCCAAAGTTCAGGAATTGGAAAGTACTTTTGAAACGGGGGATTATCTGCTTCTGATGTTTTGTGTGGCACTTGGATTACTGGCAGATTTCTCTACTATTTTCGAAAAAGGAGCAGATTTGGTGCTTTATGCCGGAGTAGCCATGTTTTCAAGTATTCTTTTGCATTTTATTTTGGCCAAACTTTTCAGGATCGACCGCGACACCTTCATCATCACCTCCGCAGCAGGGATTTACGGTCCGGTATTCATCGGGCAGATTGCTAGTGTAATTCATAACCGCAAATTGGTTTTCACGGGAATCACATTGGGGCTACTCGGTTATGCTATTGGCAATTTCCTTGGTATTGGATTGGCGCAGTTGTTGAAGATGTTGGGGTAAGTGAGTGGCTTACAAGTTCGTGTTCAAGTTGTTCAAAGGGTTTAAGGAGTTTCAAGGGTTTCAAGACAGCCAGGGATTGTCACTTCTGCACTCATCACATTGCACCATGCACTCTGCACTTTCATAGTGTTTCAGGTATTTCAAGTTGTTTAGGGATTGTCAATTTTGCACTCATAACTCCCAACACTTTCGTGTATACTCGATATAAAATCTCGTTCGGGATGTCGCGATGCTCCATCTGCACCATGCACTCTGCACTTTTTCAGCGTTCAAAGTATAAGAGATAATTAAATGAAAACTGAAATGAATAAAAGTATTGGCAATCTTTTTAAAATAGTCTGGATAATTGCTCTTTTACCTTCGCTGTATTATTTCGGGTTAATGGTGTTTTTCACTTTTGTACTCGATGATATTATTCCCAAGCATAGTGAAGGATTGAATTTCTGGAATTTCATCTTACCAAACTTTATTAGTATTGTAATTCTCCTTATTTATACAAAGGAACTCCTTTATGGATATACCCCAAAAACAAGAAGAACCAACATAGAATCTCTCATAGTTTTTTCCCTGTTAATTTTGACATTACTAATTATTTTAAAGAAATTTTACAAAGATATTATTTCGGATACCGGTGAAGAAATTGGAATGACCATTCCCACAATAATGGTTTTTACTGCTTATCTGGGAATTATTTTAAACAGAATTTCAAGGGTAGTAAAGTTTTGATTTGAGAATTGTAATGTACCTCGCTGGCGGGGTCGGATCAATGGAGAAAAGGTGACTTTTCCCATGGTGAGCCGGGGGTGGATTACATCCAGGAAGAGATTCCACCCCCGATTTTAAGTCAAAAAGTTTACACTTTCCAACTTAATACCGACCCCGCCAGCGTGGTAAATCAAAGTTTAAATTCCAGAATACGACAGATTATTGAATAAGCGGTTATCACAAAACTTTAATTGATAAACCGGAAGACTAAGTCACATTGGTGTTAGGGAACAGGTGTTTTAAAGACTTTGAATTTAGTATTCCACATTTTATATTTTACCCCCTAAATGACGTATTTTTGCGCCGTAAAAAAAGCGTTTCGGATACTCTTTTTCAATCCCTCTTTACCGCCTGCCTGAACTTAGGCCGTACACAAAACGAGCATCCGGGACAGATTATAAAAACACGTGTTCCGCACTAAAAAATGTAGCCATGTTGTCTGCCATTTCTCCTATTGACGGGAGGTATTATTCCAAAGTTGAATCCCTGAGTAATTATTTTTCTGAATTCGCCCTGATTCGTTACAGGGTACATGTGGAAGTTGAATATTTCATTGCTTTATGTGAGATTCCTCTTCCGCAACTCACTGATGTTCCCAAAGAAAAACTGGCTGCTCTCCGGGAATTTGTAGATAATTTTGAGTTTGAATATGCTGAGCGCGTAAAGGAAATCGAAAGAACTACCAATCACGATGTAAAAGCCGTGGAATACCTGGTCAAGGAACAATTTGATAAAATCGGATTGACGCCTTATCGAGAATTTGTGCACTTCGGATTGACTTCGCAGGATATCAACAATACAGCTTTCCCATTAATGCTTAAAGGAGCTTTAGAGGAAGTTTTATTCCATGCTTTTGATGATGTGCATGAGCAACTTTACGGGATGGCAACCAAGTGGCTCAATGTGCCTATGCTGGCCAGAACCCACGGGCAGCCGGCCTCTCCTACTACAGTTGGAAAGGAGTTACAAGTTTTTGTAGAAAGACTCAATGTGCAATTTGCACAGTTGGAGAACATTTCCCAAAAAGCAAAATTTGGTGGTGCGACAGGGAATTTTAATGCCCATGTAGTTACCTATCCTGATATCAACTGGATCCATTTTGGAGACGATTTTGTAAAAGAAAAATTGGGACTGGAACGCTCCCACCCTACCACGCAGATTGAGCATTATGATAACCTGGCTGCTGTTTTTCATGCACTGATGCGTATCAATACCATTCTGATCGACTTGTGCCGAGATGTCTGGACGTATATTTCAATGGATTATTTCAAACAGGAAACCGTTGCCGGAGAGGTAGGATCTTCTGCGATGCCACATAAGGTTAATCCTATTGATTTTGAGAATGCCGAGGGTAACCTGGGAATAGCCAATGCGATTTTTGATCACCTTGCTGCGAAGTTGCCAATTTCCCGTCTACAGAGAGACTTGACAGATAGTACTGTTTTGAGAAATATTGGCGTTCCTGTTGGTCATTCCTTAATTGCTTTGAAGTCGATCAATAAAGGACTGAAGAAATTATCGCTGAATCACCATAAAGTCGATGCCGATCTGGAAGACAACTGGGCTGTAGTAGCTGAAGCTATTCAAAATATTCTCAGACGGGAAGGTTTTGACAAGCCATATGAGGCCTTAAAAGACCTGACACGCGGTAAGGCTTCCGTCACTCAGGAAGATATATCCGTCTTCATCGGGAACTTATCCGTTAGTGATGCCGTTAAGGAGGAACTGAGGGCCATCAACCCGAGAAATTATATTGGCAAGGGCATTTAAGAAATGCCTGACGCTTCCAAATTTTGGTTGATAACCAAAATTTGAGATTTCTGGTATCCTTAGGTTATCAAACGAGGTAATTTAGGATGCGAGCTTAAGAAGAAATTTTGAATCTAAAAAAAGTACTGAAACGCTTCGTACTTTTGAAATCATTGAAATAAAAAAAGTCGGTTTTTCCTCTTTAACATGTTTCACTTTCCATAATGTTCCAGAAAAATCGACTTTTTTTACAACCCAGGAAATATTATTTAAAAAAATATTATTTCTGGCTTGGAATTAATATAAAAGTAGTTGTATATTTGCAGCGCTCTAGGAAAAAGGGAGGATAAAAGAATCCTTTTTAGAGTCTAAAAATGCGAATGTAGCTCAGTTGGTAGAGCACGACCTTGCCAAGGTCGGGGTCGCGGGTTCGAGTCTCGTCATTCGCTCAAAAATGGAAAGGTTTGAGTGTGAATTTGCAGTGTGAAAAGATCACACTTATTTCACTCAGACCTTTTTTTTTAAGACCTCCGAGGTTTCGAAAATCTCGGAGGTCTTATTCATGCCCGGGTGGTGGAATTGGTAGACACGCCGGACTTAAACAGAATTGTTTCAAGTAACAATTAATTTGAGTGCCTTCTGGGAAATCAGAAGAGTAGAACTTCTCAAATTCGGGGAAACCTTCTTGCTTTTCAGCAATGGCAATCCCGAGCCAAGTCCTGACTAAAAAGTTGGGAAAGGTGTAGAGACTAGACGGGAAGCATCTAAGTTCCATATTTGGAATATGATGAAGGGATAGTCCAGACCACAAATTCCGGTACTTAGTACTGTGAAGCAGCAAAAGCTGTAGTTGGTAAGAAAATCCTGTGGCCTTCGGGCCGTGCGGGTTCAAGTCCCGCTCCGGGTACAAAGACTTTTGTAAGCCCTTGTGAATCTTTGATTTGCAAGGGCTTTTTTAATAAAATTTCCGGACACGCCAAATCTCCCACCCCTAGCCAGGCAAGATTCATTCGGTTGGTCCCAACGAATAAATTCAATCCAAACCCGCATCACCTAAACTTTACACCAATCTGCCGCAACTAACCACTTTCAATCTTCTGATTTCACATTCATTTTGGTAAATTTACTACTTGTATTCACCCAACGAAAAGCATAACAATTATGATCAAAATGCAACAGACCATGCGGTGGTATGGGCCCCATGATGTGGTTAGCCTCAGCGATATTAAACAAGCAGGATGTACGGGCGTAGTAACAGCTTTACATCATATACCCTACGGAGAAATCTGGCCGGTTTCAGCCATTGAAAAACGTAAAGAATTAATCGAAGCAGCAGGGCTTAACTGGACGGTCATTGAAAGCCTGCCGGTTCATGAGGACATCAAGAAACAAACCGGTAACTGGAAACAATATATCGACAATTACAAGACCAGCCTTCGCAATGTAGCGGCCTGTGGATTGAAGGTTGTCACCTACAATTTCATGCCCATCCTGGACTGGTTGCGGACAGATGTCAACTACGAACTTTCGGACGGAAGCCGGGCACTCCGATTCGAAAAATCTGCATTCATTGCCTTTGATCTGTTCCTGCTGAAACGCCCGAATGCAGCTGCTGATTATACTGCAGAAGAGATTGAAAAAGCGAAGGCGAAACTGGATTCCATGAGCGAGGAACAACAATCTACTTTGTTTAAAAACCTTTTACTGGGGTTACCGGGAAGTGATGAAGCATTCACTCCTGATCAAGTGCTTTCTGCTTTAGAGAATTATAAAAACATTGGCCCTGAACAATTAAAAAAACATTTGTTCGATTTCCTCAATGAAGTCGCTCCGGTTGCAGAGGAATGCGGATTAAAACTGGCCATCCATCCTGACGACCCTCCATTTTCGGTGTTAGGCTTGCCCAGGGTGGTCTGTAATGAAAAGGATCTGGAGGAATTGCTGGAAGCCTGCCCCTCCCCTGCCAACGGTCTTTGCTTTTGTACCGGCTCTCTGGGTTCCATACCCGATAATGACATCATAAGAATGCTCCGAAAATTTGGAACCCGAATCCACTTCCTGCACCTGAGAAACACTAAAAGAGATTCTGAAGGGAATTTCTTCGAAGCTGACCACCTTGAAGGGGACACTGACCTGCCGGCAGTGGTCAAAGAAGTCCTGAAACTTATGCAACAAACCGGTCAGAGTATTCCCATGCGCCCAGACCATGGACACCAAATGTTGGATGACCTCCAAAAATCTACTTACCCGGGTTATTCTGCCATTGGAAGGTTACGAGGACTTGCTGAACTCAGAGGATTGGAAATGGGGTTGTTGGCTGGTATGTAAAAGATTGTTTTTGCCCTGGTCGGAAGAATGGACAATTGGAATAGAAGTACAACATTCGACCTTCCAATTGTCCATTCTTCCAATTAAGCCCTTCTTTTCAAATATAATTCGCGAAAAATTGATAAACAATTCACCATAACTACCTCACCTCAAAAGTTGCCTCGACAAATTGAGCAGCGCCCAAATCCAAACTTCTCTGTGAGGGTACAGCACCTCCAACGTAAACCCTGAACTTACCATTTTCGATCAGTCGCTCTCCCTTTTCATTGACCATTTGCATCATCTCAGGCGTAA
The DNA here is from genome assembly GCA_008501835.1 of Bacteroidota bacterium. GTDB lineage: Bacteria > Bacteroidota > Bacteroidia > Chitinophagales > Saprospiraceae > BCD1. The sequence goes on along the minus strand of QQUB01000287.1, from coordinate 973 downwards.
TTTCAAAGGAGACCTTTTGACTCTGGCCTCCCCAAAGATCTACTTTTTGGAATCCTTTCAGTGCATAGACGGGCAATTCAACCACCGATTCCAAATCGGAAAGATATAGTTGCACGACTTCCTCTCCTTTTGTTGTTCCTATGTTGCTGATGGTGACTTCAACCGTTATGGACTCTCCTTTTTGAATATTCGTTTTATCGAGTTTCAATCCTTTATATTCAAACCGGGTATAACTCAAACCAAACCCAAAAGGAAACAAAGGCTCCTTTTCCATGTATCGATAGGTACGGTTTTTCATCGCATAATCTTCAAAAGGAGGTAAATCATCCACTGACCTGGGAACAGTTACCGGCAATCGACCGGACGGATTAACATCACCGAATAAAACATCAGCTACACCATTTCCGCCCTGCTCTCCCGGGTACCAGACATATAATAAGGCATCGGCCATTTCATAAACTTCCGGGCATGCAACCGCACTTCCGGAAGTAAGTACCACCACAAGTTTTTTGGCACTTTCTCTCATTCTTCTGACATAGTTGATCTGGTTTTCCGGTAGGCCAATATCTACCCGATCCCCAAAATGACGGGAAGCAATAGACTCCCCTTCTTCCCCTTCAATTAACTGAGAAATTCCGATACATACAATAGTAACATCAGACCTGGCTGCCACCCCTGAAAACCAGTCCTGGGGATTACGACTAGGTTCATCCAAAAGAGTTCCCTGCCGGTATTTCACAGAAGTATTATTACCTGCCTTTCCTACAATTCCTTCGAGAATGGTTGTCATATCCTCACTCACTCCATAATAATTCGCTAGTAATGCCTGAACGTGAGTAGCCAAAGGTCCTGTTACGAAAATACTTCCAAGGTCTTTTCCAAGTGGCAGGACATTGTTGTCATTTTTCAATAACACCACTGATTTGGCTGCAGCCTGCCTGGCCAGTTAAACATGGTTTTCATGTCGCATCAC
>QQUB01000073.1 GCA_008501835.1 Bacteroidota bacterium | reverse complement strand
TTCGAAGCTTACTTTCCGCAACGGCAATATATTTAAAATCTTCCGGCACTCCTTCTTCTTCTAATATTCTTTCAATCTCCGGAAAATAACGTGTAGAAGCCTTTATGTTCAAAAGTGTACTGGAGTGCCAATAAGTATTAACGAGTAATTCGCGCTCCAGTCGTTCGTATACATCAAAATTATCCAGGGGAAGTTTTTCTCCTGCAAAGTCGTAGGAGCGCTTCAATTTCATATTCTCCACCACCTGTGGAATGCCTTTTTTCTGTCCACTTACTCCTGTGAACGCCTGGGATTGTTTGGCTTTCTTTGGAGAATCATTACAGGTGGATACAAATAAGAAAAACATCAACGTACTTGCAGCCGCCATGATGAGAATACGGGTAGATCGCTTCATATTATTTTTTCTTAAAGACCGGGACGGTAGAACAGGCCTCCCCAAACATTATGCTTTTGGCAAAGGGCCTCAATTTTGTAGTAATGTCCAGGTAAGCTGAAGGAGGAACGGGTTTATTGCCACATCCCTTTATGATTACGCGTTCATCCTGATATTGGGTCCAGTCAACCTCATCAAGGGATTTGCTCATAGCGTATTTGTAATACTCATCCGGTTTTCCCTGGAAAATATCTGCTGCATAGGCAGACAAATTCGAAGCGACCAGCATATAGGCCCATAATGGAATAATAGCATCCGCAGAGCAGTTAACCAAAACCACCTTGCCTTCATACTGGGTCCAGTCATGTTCCTTCATGGCCACTCTGAAGTCCTTTTCCTTAAGGATCAGCTCCATAAAAAGATATTCCTTAAGATCAAAGTTCACGACTTCCTCCTTAGGAAAGTGATCCTCGAGATTCAAGGTAATTAATCCGCTATTGGCTACTTTGTTTACTAAAGGTTTATCCATGATTTCGGTTGCTGGTTACTGGTTACTGGTTACTGGTTTGAAATTAATCCAGATCTTCATTATCCGGCTGATCCTGCTTTTCTTTTTCGATCGCCTCTACATCTTCAATGCTGATCTCCTCCGGGATATTTTCTTCTATTGGGGCCGCTTCACCGATTTGTTGTTCGGGTTCTTTAAAATCTTTCGGTCTAGGCAGGTCATCAATGTTTTTCAGTCCAAAGTAATCCATGAATTTCTGGCTTGTCCCGTAGAGCAATGGTCTGCCTGGCCCTTCACTTCGACCCATAATAGAAACAAGTTCTTTCTCTAAAAGTTTTTGAATGGAATAATCGCAGCTGACACCGCGAATCCTTTCCATTTCTACTTTGGTAACAGGTTGTTTATAGGCGATAATGGAAAGCGTTTCGAGAGCTGCTCTGGAAAGCCTTCTGCGCATGGTTTGTTTCAGATAAATTCCTACGGTCTGGTGGAAACTTCCTTTGGTCATGAATTGATAGCCGTCAGCAATTTCAACAATCTCGATAGCAAAGTCATCCTGAGCATACCGTTCCTGCAATTGCCCGATAGCCTGCAAAATCTCTTCTTTGGAAAACTTTAAACCAAATGCCTCTGTCAGGCAGTTCCTGATTTCCTTTAGGCTGATTGGCGTTTCAGCTGTAAAGATCAGACTTTCTATATTTTGTGCCAGATGTTCCATTTTGCAAAAGTAAGGTTAAGATATGGAAAAACAATAACATCCTTTTCTAAAAACAGGGGTCTATTTATTAGGGTTAGAAGATTAAAAGGTGTATACCAACTGAAAAGTTGATTATTTTTTAAGTTTGAAACATCAAAACTCAAGCCATGCGAAAATTTACCACCATATTGACCTTTATTTTTTTTCAGTTTACTGTCATAAACGCTCAGAATCCACTGGTTCAAACAGCATTTGGTCCGATTGAAGGATTACAAAATGATGAAACATTGGAATTTCTGGGTATTCCTTTTGCCTCCCCTCCTATCGGTGATTTACGCTGGCGGCCACCCGTTGCTCCTGAACCCTGGACAACCCCTTTGCTCACCCAGGCATTCAGTCCAAAATGCCCGCAGAAAAATTTCTCACAGGGAGATACAACCTCTGTAGTAGAAGGGAATGAAGATTGTCTCTATCTGAATATCTGGACCCCCGATACCACCGGAAGCAACTTACCGGTAATGGTCTTTATTCATGGGGGAGGAAATCAACAGGGATCCGCCTCGGAATTTACATTGGGAACGGAAATCTATAACGGAAAAAACCTTAGCCAGAGGGGTAATGTAGTCGTAGTTACCATTCAATACCGCCTTGGACCTCTGGGGTTTCTGGTTCATCCTGGTCTGGAAGTCGAAAACGGAGAAAACACATCCGGAAATTACGCTGTAATGGATCAGATACTGGCGTTGGAATGGGTTCAGCAAAACATTGCTGCATTTGGCGGGGATAACTCAAGGGTGATGATCTTTGGAGAGAGTGCCGGCGGAGTCAATGTCGGCAACCTTTTAACCACCCCGATGGCTTCAGGATTATTCCAAAGAGCTTGTATTCAAAGTGCCGGTCCAAATCTTCAAAACTATTCCGATGCTTTAGATAATGGAATGGCCTTTGCTGACAGTCTCAACGCGACAGGGACGGATATCGAGGAAATTGCCTATCTGCGGTCCGTGGATGCAGAAACTTTGATCTCCGGGCTGGAAAGCCCTTTGAACGGCGGGTTTGTACGATCCAAATGGAAACCTGTGCTTGACAACTACCTCTTTGAAGATACCCCCATCAATACTATCCAGACCGGTGAATTTAACCAGGTTCCATTGATCATAGGTTCTAATGCTGATGAAATGAGTCTGTCAGCACCTGCAGTAGTAACCGAAGCTATGGTAAATGCCTTAATAAATTTGTTCATTCCCTATAATTTCAGGCCCCTGGCCCATGACCTTTATGAAGATGAAGGTACATTCAGGGATATTTATGTTCAACTTCTAACAGATGCTCAATTTACAGCACCTTCGAGAAGGACAGCCCGATGTATCAGCCAGAACCAGGACGCTCCTGTTTACAGATATTTTTTCACTTATGCTCATTCAGGCGTTGTTGGAAGTTACGGTGCATACCATGGCATAGAGTTAATCTATCTATTTAACAATTTTGAAAATTCCATTATGGGTGGTACTCCATTGCATACCATTCAGGATGATAGTGTTGAAATGAACCTTCTCAATTATTGGGTAAATTTTGCGTACACAGGTAATCCAAATGGAAATGACCTGGAGCTATGGCCGGAATATGGATCATCATCCGATTGCTATTTGGAGATCAAAGCATCACCGGTTGGTAATCAATGTGGCCTGCGGACCTTAAAAAGTAATCTTTGGGATGATGCTGTTGGGTTTACAGGATGTTCAACATCCGTTTCAACGGAAAATGTGGATTACCTTCAGGAACAATGGGATATTTACCCGAATCCAACCTATGGCCCATTAACACTGGAGGCGGAGGAATTGCCGGATTTTTTTGAATTAAATATTCTGGATGCGACCGGAAAAAAACTGGCAGGCTATTTTAATGAAAATCAAATTGATCTCACCTCCTACCCTTCCGGAGTTTATTTTATTATCATCAAAACTCAAAAAGGGATTGATATCGAAAAGGTTTTTAAATGGTAATTGTATCCTGGCTATAAATGTCCTGAATGACAAACCTCCGAGGTTTAACTGCCGAATAATGAAACATTTCCAATTGAATCGAAAGTTTCCAACATCAAAACCTCGGAGGTTTATTTCCCGGATAAATTCAAAGACCTGACAAAAAAAGCCTCTTGCACCAATGCGCAAGAGGCTTAAATATGCTGTATCTAGTGTCTAATAATACGACTGGAAATCATTAATCCAAACGGACAAATCTCTTATTCAAAGTCGAATTACTGTTAGACAGTTTCAAATTATAAATTCCTGTAGGCAATTCACTGATATTGAATTGAAGATCAAGGTCAGTAACCTTATCTATATTTTCTACTCTAACCAGTTTTCCCTGCTCATTGTAAAATTCGATTACCACAGCATCTCCTTCCCACAAACTAGGAAGTTGGATGTTGAGGTCCTTAACAACAGGATTAGGGAAAACGCTTGCCTCCGGGGACGCTTCACAATCCACTTCAAGAGAAACAAGGCTTGAGTAGGTGAAATCACCATTGAAGTCAACCTGCTTCAAACGATAGTAAATGGTTCCCTTTTTCATATCAGGAGTCAAATCGTCCGTGTACGTGTAGTTAATTTCAGTATTCGAAGTTCCTGCTCCCGGAAGTTCTGCTACTGCAACAAAATCTTCTTTCAATGCAAATTTACGTTCGAGGATAAACTTGGCATTATCAATTTCTGACACAGTAGTCCAGTCAATATCCACTCGTTTACAATCATCCAATTGCGCACGGAATGAAGACATATTGATCGGCAAGGTTACATCGACACCCAATGAAAAATCAAAGGAATCATTGGTATCATCATTTGCAAATGCCTGTAGACAAGCATTCGCGGAAGGGTTCATATCGATGATAGGAGCTGTCAGGAAAATATTTACCGGAGTCATCACATCAGAACACCCATTTGAGGCTAAAGCCTCAACATTAATGGTAAAGGATCCATTGGCACCGCCGTTAGGGAAAACAAAATCGACATCTGCATTTGAATATCCTTTTAAGGTTTTATTACCTGAATCATAATACCAGTCAAAAATTCCCATATCGGTAACATTTCCAGTACCTGAAATACCATATTCTCCTGAAGCAGGAAATGAAATCGTCACCCCCCAGCTTCCTGCAGGCACATGACCGGCCAAATCACCCACGTCTGTCAATTCCCATGTAATGGTAACCGCATTGGTTCCCCCCTGATTTGTACAGGCTTCGGAAGTTGCGATTGCATCAATGGTGACGTCAATATCGTCACTCAGGCATTGACTGTAGATACTTTTCCCGGAGAAAAGTAACAACGCTATTAAAATTAATTTAAATCTCATCATTTTATATTTTATGGAGATGGCCCTGAGGCCATCTCCCATTTAAACCATTTAGTTAATGATAAATCCTACAGAGGTTGAATTATTACTCGGATCAACATCTCCGGCTGTACCGGTTTGCAGGAATCCTCGAATTACCCCTTGTGAATTAGGAGCACCAACCGCCGTAAAGTTAATACCAATTACGCTAATTCCGCCATTTCCTGGAATAACAACTCCTGCTTTGGATTCAATCAGATATCCAATTGGGATAGGAGTGATGTTCCAATCATCGTTATTAACAGCTACTCCACCAAATACATTGGCCGTAGTTGCCATCGGATCTATCATATTCGTCATTACAGTTTCAGAAGGTACGTTGATTACAAATGATACCGGTGTTGAGGTATCGTCATTACCAATATTCTGAATTAGGAATACACCGTCTCTCGACTGTCCTTGCATGAATGAGCTACCGTCCATTGCGAAAATGGTAGTCAACTCTGTAAATGAACATTGTTGTACTTCAAAGACTACAACCTCTGTTGTAATGGTTCCACATTCATCAATGGTCGCGTTCAGACGAAGATCAACTGTACCTCCAACACCAGGCCAGAAGCTTGCTGCCGGTGTCAGGAACAAGGTATTGGTATTATAACCAGCTACACTTGCAGGAACATTCGTCCAGCCACCTCCATTATCATACTGCCACTGGAACGTAAAGGTACCGGCGCCATCATTAAATGGTGTAGCTGTGAAGGATGCAAGGGTTTCATCATGACAAACCGTTAGATCGGAAGGTTGAAGATCCCAACCAGTTGGTCCATTGATATTCAGTGTAAAGATGGAAGAAGTTTCATCACATCCTCTGTCAAGAATATTCACACGGACATACATCACATCACCTGGGATGTTTGGCATTCCACCTCCTAATTCTAACTCTGTATAATCATCAAATCCACTTTCAATATAGGTTGCGAATCCAAGATCATTAAAGTTATCCATCCAGTCAATACCATTGAAACTGTACATCCAGTCATGTACTGCAAGGAAGGTTGGATCAGTATTTACTCTAAAGGTCGTACTACCTCCGTAGCAAATAGTTCTTTCCATACTTGCAGGCACATATGAGTTGATCACCACACCAGGACCAATATTGATCAATACATTATCAGAAACCGGTCCACAAGCTGTACCAGGATCATTGGTCGTCAAGGTCAGTGAAACAATCGTTCCAACTTCCGATGGATGCGGATCATAGGTAGCATTCAGCGTACTTGGACTTGGGGAGAAAGATCCCAAACCACCACTCCATGAAGCACTTGTTGCAGCGCCTCCGAAGCTACCATCCAGCTGAACTGGCAGATTGAGGTAACAGATATCCATATCATCACCAGCATCTACTGTAGCAGCCGGATCAATGGTCAGTACCATATCATCAGATACAGGATCACATTCAGCACCCTGTGGATCATTGGTAGTCACTGTAAGGGTTACCATACCACTTGATATATCCATTGGTCCCGGAGTATAGATAGCCAGGATTTCGTTTGGATCATCAAATGAACCGTCACCGGAAGTTGTCCAGGTAACAGAAGAAGCAGCACCTCCGTAGAAGGCAGAAGCCATCAGTGCAATTTCTCCCTCGCAAATATTCTGGTCAACACCAGCATAAACGGTAGCTGCTGATTCAACACCAAACTCAACTGGATCGGAGTAGGCAGTTGAACAACCATCAAGCTCTACCTGTAATCTGAGGAAAACAGTAGTACCTAAGGTTGGGTAAGCCGCTGAAGCAGC
>QQUB01000851.1 GCA_008501835.1 Bacteroidota bacterium | reverse complement strand
GATTGGCTGCAAGTCCTGCATAGAATGTACTGGTTTCATATTGGGCGCCGGCATTATTGATATAAAAAAGTCCAAAGCCAACATTGGGAGATAGGAGATTGCCTTCCGGGCCGGGAAGTAATTCATTGTCTTGATCATTTACTACTACATCTTGTCCATTGATCAGATAATGATTGACCATTCCGAGGATTCCCATGGAGAGTTGCTGTTTACTTCTTTTACCACCGATGCGGAGTTTGTAGGCATAGGTCATGGCAAATGCATTGACCTTAAGTGGACTTACATCGTCATGCATATAAAATCCTCCCAATGCCATATTCTCCTTGATCATTGGGTATTGAACATTCATGGAGGCCATCCGTGGTGCATCTTCAAATCCCACCCAGGATTGGCGGTAGGTAGCTCCCATTTCCCAAAATTCCCAGGGGGCCGTCATGGCCGGGTTCCAAAGGAAATTAGTTTCGTCAAAGACGCTGCGTTCCGGCAATTGCTGAGAGAATGCCCAGATTGGGGAAGAAATGAATATTAGAAGGAATATTTTTTTAACACATAGACACATAGTTCACATAGTTTTTTTGAAACACATTAGTCACATAGTTCACATAGAGGCAACAGGAACTCTTGGAACTCTTGGAACTCTTGGAACCTTTGGAACAGATATTTACTCTCGTACGATCGTCAGTTTCTTTTTAATCTCTCCTGATTGCATGGACAATATATAGTAGTAGTTCCCGGAAGGGAGTAATTTTCCATTATAGGTGCCATCGAAGACTTCTTCGTCGTGATGGTAATTTACTTTTTGAAAAATGAGTGCTCCCCATCGGTTGTAAATTTTCAGGGTGTTGCTTCCGAATTTTTGGAGGCCTTTAAATTCAAGGAAATCGTTCTTGCCGTCTCCGTTAGGGGTGATCATATTTACAGCTTTGATGCTTGAAACAGGATCGGAAGCAACCAGAACCGTAGTTGAGTCAGTGGTTTCACAGCCGTTTTCATCGATGATGGTTACGAAATAGGTAGTACTGTCCAATGGGAAAGCTACCGGGTCATAGATCTCATCATTGCTCACCGGATATTCATTGGGGTGCCAGAAGTAAAATTCACCACCAAAAGCAAGAAGGCGGGCCTCCGTTTCCAGAATAATACAAGTATCAGGACCGGCGTAACCCATAGGTTCGGTAACGATTACTTCAACCTGGATTTCATCTGAGCCACACTCATTTTCACTCATTACCTCAAAAACAGTACTGGAATCCGGAAAAGCTATGGGATCCGGAATGCTTGAGGAGGATAAAAAACCATTTGGACCATCCCAGAAATAAATCTCGCCTCCACTAACCTGCAATTGAACAGAATCACCAGGACAAATTGAGGGATCTTCATTTTCCAGGAATAATTGTGGCAAACCGATCACGTTAATTGCTACTTCATCGGTTCCAGGACAATCAGGGGTATTGCTGACAGTTACACTATAGGTACCTGTTTGTGTAATTTCGATTGAGTTCAACGAGCTGCCGTCCGACCATGAATAATTGAGATATTGCCCCGCGTCGAGAATGACACTTTCCCCTTCGCAAATTTCAAGGTCAGGCCCCAGGTCAATTTGGGGTGCGTCAGAAGCTTCGATGAAAAAAGCATCTGTTGCAGTGCAATTGTTGGCATCGGTAATGGTTAAGGAATATTCACCGGCGGCCAGTTCCTGGAAAAAACCGGTATTGTTTTGCTGTAGATCTATGTTGAAATTCAGAGGATTAACACCATTGCTGACGAGGATATTCGCCGTTCCGATGGATTGATTGCAGGATGCCTGGGTTGTTTCTATATTTTGGACGGTAATAGCAGGTGGTTGAATTATATCAAAAGTGTTTTCATAAATAATATCGTCATTTCCATCGGTTACCGTCACGTTATAAGTGCCTGCAGCCAACTCATCAATGTTTTGTGTGGAAGCGGAAAAATTATCCGGTCCGGTCCACGTAAAACTATAATTCGTGCCAGTGGGTATGAAAAGATCAATACTCCCATCATTAGCTTCGAAGCAACTCAAAGGTTCACTGCTAAAAGTAATTGAACCCGGACTGACGATACTGACTAATCCTTCCGATTGTTCCAATTCCATGGGGAAAAAACTACCGGGAATTTCCGTAGCCTGAAATACCTGGATAATTAGCGGGTCGCTGGTGATGGATAAGGTTGTGAAATCCCCCGGATTGCCGATGACCAAAAAGTTAATATATGCCAATGCACTATTGTCAGCGAGAGAAAGGCCATTGCCTTCGACATCAAACCATGAAAACCGGAGTTTACCTTCGTCGGCTTCAGGGTCGCCTATGGCAATGTTCGGAAGGTCAGCTGTTTCATGAGAAACATAAGTGAGTACAGAGGGGTCCCAATTGATGGAAAATTGCATACTGACAACTTCATCGAACCCGGAAGCTGAAATAGGAAGCTGAATAGTTTCGTCAGGTTGTACTTCTTCCTGAGGAAGTTGTAAATGGATGGTCTGACCTGACAGCAATAGTGGTAAAAATATCGCCAGTAGCGACAGGATGTGTGTCTTTTTTCTCATAGGAACAAAGCGGCTTTGGGAACATTTGGGTGCGTTGTCGGGGCAAAGATAAAAAACCGAAGCCGGAAATTTCCGGCTTCGGTAATTGTTGTTATTATTTCAGGATAACCATATCCCTGGTGGCGATGAATTCGCCGGCTTTAAGGCTGTAGAAGTAAACGCCTCCATTCAGGTTCAGGTCATCGACAACGACACTGTTCTGGCCTGCGGAGAACTGGCCGTTGTAGTGACGGATCTTTCTTCCAAAGCTGTCATGAATGATCAGTTCGGCATCCATAGCGGCAGGCAGTGTAAATCTGATCGTTGTAGATTCGGTAAACGGATTCGGTTCATTCTGGAATAGTTTAAATCCAGCTTGTTCTAATCCATTTGTTGAAGTCACACCATTGAATTCAAGGATGACATCCCAGGCTTCACCGCTAACATCGTGAGCCTCTGAAGCCATGGTGTGATCACTAACTGTCATGTATTGACTAAGGTTGTCAATGTTTTCAAGTGCCTCAAGTCTGAGGGTGAACAATACTTCGTCGGTGGATAATGATGTAGAAGTCCCCTGGTTGTTGAACCAGCTTATCCGGATCTCTCCATTGTTAAAGGCGGCTGCCAGAGTGGATAGTTCAGCGTTGTCCCCTGGGAGGAATTCCACAAAATCCAGTTTACCTGCTTCCAGGGCGATGCCCAACTGGAAGCTGACAATATCTTCAAAATTACTGCTCGTCACAGGAATATCGATAAATGATCCTGCAGCAGCCTGCTGATTGTCTGTAATGAAAATGAGTTCGTTGTCGTTGCGTTCATCCAGATCTTCCTGCAGATTATTAGGATCAGCCTGTCCAAGAATATCCCCAACTTTGACTCCAATGAAGTTTGCGGTTGTGTCGTGCATAACCATCATTGAGGTTTCTGATTGATAAGGGAATACATTTTGTGTATCGAAGTCTCCCGGCATTTGATAGTTTTCACTTACAAAAACCCACGAAGAACATTGATCAAAATTATCGCTGGCACCTATGATCAATTGCTGGATGATGAACAGGTCAAGAGTAGTAAATGAACCACTGCAGTTGGCATCTCCGGCAATTATCTGGTAAGGGGAAGTGATCTGTGGAGGAGCAAGTCCAAGGATAAACCTTTGTCCGATGAATAAGGCATAAGTCGATAATCCGTTGGCAGGCTCATTGTCTTTGGATGGTTCAAAAGTATACATCTGCCCTACAGGTAAATTTGGCATGTGATAAATACCATTTTCATCTGTCATTTCCATTTCGGACATATTGTAACTACTTATCTGCATTTGAACATCTTCAACACCAGCGCCCCAATAAGTTGAAACGTTTCCTCCAACGATTCCGGTTTCCATGATCTCTACGCTTCCAGGTACCGTGATGTGGGGTAATACAACAGGCGAATCATTGATAATTCCTCCTACTTCGATGAATAGGGGGTTGTTAGTCAACATAAGATCGCTTTCCATGCCTACGGAGCCGGTCAGGTCAATCATGAAATAAAATAACGTATCTCCATTTTCTACTGCAATACCTTCTCCTGTATTGTCATAAAAATTGAAAGTTCCGTTGTTGACGTTTAATTGAGGCGTAATGATTCCCGGGCTGATACCGGAAATATTACCAATGGCATCATCAATAATATCCATGGAGCCGGCCAAAGAAACCAGTAATTCACAGTTCTGAATCATAACAGGAATGTAAACGGTACTTCCCGATCCACCATACGCTTCACCTATGTCCAGAATAACCGCGTCAAATCCACTGGCCACGCCGATTGTCTCGCAATAGGTCGATGTTCCGCAATTGTTGGTTACTGTCAGGCACACCTCATAACTGCCACTCGAAGCATAGGAATGAGTTGGATTTGCCTCCGTGGAACTTGAGCCATCTCCAAACGTCCAGTAATAACTTCCTGCTGCAGAAAGGTTAGTGAAATTGACGGTCAATCCGGTCAGACTGTAATTAAAGTCAACCATTGGCGTCTCGGTAGATTCGTCCAGACTGACATTGAGAACGGTATAACAGTTATTGGCGTCGTTTATATTAATGGTGTAATTCCCTCCCGGGAGGTTACTCATTACATAGTTATTTTCGCTTACTGTGGTGGATCCGGAAACGGGTCCTGTCCAGCTTATGTCATAATTTGGCGTACCTCCATTGATTACAAGCCCAATAGCTCCGTCCTGTGTACAGGTAGGATGTACGGGCGTAGTGTATACCTGCAGGTTGTTCGGGTAATTCAACAGTTGAATACTCGTGATCTCACCACAACCATTGGCATCTTCAACAGAAATGGTATAAACAGCCGAAGGTAAATTCTGAATATTATAAGTCGTATTATTTGTGGTTATACTTCCGGAAGCATTTCCACCTGTCCAGCTGATGGTATATCCCGGAGTTCCACCCACTATGTTTACCTGAATAGTGCCAGGAACACCGCAACCACCAGGGATGGTGGTAAGGGTGGCTGTCAGATCATCTACAACATTAATGATGGTAAATGTTTCCATGTAAGTACAGCCATTCGCATCAATAACTGTTACGAGGTAGGTTCCGGAAGGCAGGTTTATGATGTCATATAAATTCAGGTTGGTGACGTCAGATCCGGAAACCGGCCCTGTCCAGGTAATGGTATATGGTGCTTCTCCGTTATAGAAATCCATCCAGATACTTCCCAGTCCGTTACAATAACCATTAGAAGGCATAGACGAAACGTTAAGCCCGGTATTGGCAGAGTTGATGGTTACTACTTCTACATCGGTGCATCCGTTTGAATCTGTAACCGTTATGGTATAAGTTCCTGCTGGCAGGTTCATGATATTATGACTTGGCCCCGGAATGACAACGCTGCCATTGACCGGCCCTGACCAGTTAACGATGTAGTTTGGCGCACCACCGGATATGCCAACATGAATATATCCTGCCTCGTCGCAATCACCATCAAAAGGTACGGCAATGGCATCAAGGTCATTCTCACTCACCGAAACATAAACAACCGTGGTGTCTGTACATCCATTAGCGTCAGTTACAGTGACGGTATAATTGCCTTGAGGTAAATTCGGGATATTATATCCATTGGCATCAATGGTAATTGATCCGGAGGAGGGTCCTGTCCAGGTCACAGTATATGGCGCTGTACCATCATAAATGTCGAGCCAGATAGACCCGTTTTGTTCACAGGTGCCATTTACGGCTACAGCGACAATATTGAGGTCGCCCCCTGCATTGTAAATGGTAATGGTTTCGACATCTGTACACCAGTTGCCATCCAGTAAAGTAACCGTATAGGTTCCTGAAGGCAGGTTCTCAATTTCGTAGGTTGGGTTATCTGTTGAAACTGAACCCGATACCGGTCCTGTCCAGCTGATCTCATAAGTTGGAAGTCCATCAATGACTGTGGCAGTAATGGAACCAAAGTCATTACAATCACCATTATTGGCTGTCAATTGCAGTAATTCCACTGGAGCATCGTAAATGGTTACTGTTTCAGAAACAGAACATCCATGAATATCTGTAATGGTGATAATGTAAACTCCCGGTGGTAGATCGATGATCTCAAAGCCATTGGTTTCGGTAGTTCCCGAACCATTTTGCGGTCCGGTCCAGGTGATGGTATACGTTGGCCACCCACCTGTAATATCAATCCATACCCAATTGTATTGACCGCAGTCATTTATCACAAGTGTGGTTGTGATGTCCAGGTCGTTTGGTGAATTATAGATGGTGATGGTTTCGACATCTGTACACCAATTACCATCCAGTAAAGTAACCGTGTAAGTTCCGGAAGGCAAATTTTGAATGACGTGAGTCGAATTACTAGTCGTGACAGAACCGGACACCGGTCCGGTCCAGCTAATCTGGTAATCAGGTGTTCCGTCGGTTACTGTTGCTACAATGGTCCCATAGGTGCCACATTCGCCATTGATGCCGGTGAGTTCCAGCAGTTCTACCGGAGCATCATAGATGGTTATAACTTCGTAAGCGGTACATCCATGGATATCCGTAATCGTAATGGTATAAACTCCCGGTGGCAGGTCGATAATCTCAAAGCCGTTAGTTTGGGTAGTTCCGGACCCATTTTGCGGTCCTGTCCAGGTGATGGTATACGTTGGCCACCCGCCAATAATGTCGATCCACACC
>QQUB01000387.1 GCA_008501835.1 Bacteroidota bacterium | reverse complement strand
AGCATTTGAGTCCAAACTGGATCAGTTGTTTGAAACTGATATGGAACTCTCGGGTATGCATCAATCTGATATAACCCGACTGATAGGGCAGTATGCTCACGGCAATGAACCCAGCCACCATATGGCCTATTTGTACAATTATATTGGCAAACCATGGAAAACACAAAAGAGAGTAAGTGAAATACTCAACACCCTGTATCATAACGATCCTAATGGGCTGTCCGGGAACGAAGACTGCGGACAAATGTCTGCCTGGTATGTTTTGAGCGCAATGGGTTTTTATTCTGTAACACCCGGACATCCGTTTTATGCCATAGGCACGCCTGTTTTTGATGAGGTGAACATTCAGTTGGAAAACGGAAATATCTTTACCATAAAGGCCAATGGCTTGTCGAAAGACAATTATTATGTTCAATCTGCCACGTTAAACGGAAATCCACTTGAGGAAGCGTTCCTTCAGCATGACGATATTAACAGGGGAGGAACCCTTGAATTTGACATGGGACCAGAACCCAATGAGCAGTGGGGAACTTCCTACAGTATGGATATTGCTGAAGAATCCAGCATCACTCCTGTTCCTTATTTTGCAGGTGAATCCAGGACTTTTTCCGAATCCCTGAACCTTGAGATCAAATCTTTGGATCCGGATGCAAAAATTTATTATTCTTTTGGAGATCAACCTGTTTCAGAGGAAGCGAATTTGTACCAGGGACCGATTACCCTGAAAGAAACCGTAACAATAAACGCCATTGCTGTCAATGACGGACAGAAAAGTTTTCCGGTCAAAAGTGAATTTTCAAAAGTGGATGGTAGTCGAAGTTTAAAATTGTTTTCAGAATATGCTCCCAGGTATGCTGCCGGAGGCCCCAATGCGCTCATTGATTATTTGAAGGGAGGGCATAGTTTCCAGACAGGCACCTGGCAAGGATTTCAGGGGCAGGATCTAGTGGCTGTCCTCGATCTTGGGGAGGTAAAAACTTACAAGGAGGTCAGTATGGGATTTATTCAGGATGTTAAATCATGGATATGGTTCCCTAAAAAGGTGGTTTATGAGATTTCTGATGATGGGGAGAATTTCAAACTTTTAGCTGAGATTGAAAATGATTTTTCAGACAGGGAGGAAGGCTCATTCCTAAAACAGTTTAGCAGTCCTGTCAATAAACCTCTCAGGTACCTCAGAGTTACAGCTCAAAATTTTGGCCCCTGTCCGGAATGGCATCTTGGGGCCGGTGGGAAGTCCTGGATATTCGCGGATGAAATAGAAATTGAATAAACGGCGCAGAATGGTATTAATTGCAGATAGTGGATCTACAAAGTGTGATTGGGTATTAAAGTTGTCGGATGGTGAATTTTTAGAATTTAATACCATTGGATATAATCCTTTATTTCATCCAGAAAAACAAATTATTGAGGCTCTGGAAAGTCAGGAAAAACTCCGGAAGCATAAGGAAGGAATTGAGGAAATTTACTTTTTTGGAGCTGGGAATAGTACTCCTAAAGCCAAGAGCAAGTTAATCCTGGTTTTAAAAAAAGTTTTTCCAAATGCAGGGATCATTGAACCTTATACAGACGTCCATGGTGCGGCCCTGGCAACATATGATGGCAGAGATTGTATCTCCTGTATTTTAGGCACGGGTGCCAATGCCATTTTTTTTGATGGCCAAAAAATCCTCTCAGGAAAACCTGCCTTAGGGTATATACTAGGAGATGAGGGAAGTGGTGCTTATTTTGGAAAAAAACTATTGGCGGCGTATTTGAACAAACTGCTGCCTGATCATATCCAGGAAGATTTTTTCAACCAATATGGTTTGATGAAAAAAGACATCATTGAGCGGGTTTATCGTGGAGAACGACCCAATGCTTTTCTTGCATCATTTATGCCTTTCATCAGTAAGCACCGGGAAGATGAATCCATTCAGAAAATGCTTCAGAAGGGGTTTCGAAGCTTCTTATTAATTCAGGTAATGTGTTACGAGCAGTTTAGAAAAGTTCCTGTACATTTTGTGGGATCAGTAGCCCATTATTTTCAGGATGAAATCAATCAGGAAGCGAACAGGTTAGGGATTCAAACCGGTCAGTTTATTCAAAGGCCAATAAACCAACTTAAATTATTAAATTTACAGTATTTTAAATCACTTTGAACACCTGGACAGACTTTACCCACCATTCCCGGGTTCACCTAAAATTAAAACTAATGAAAAACAGAAGGGAATTTTTAAAACTCACTGCTCTAACCGGGGGCGCGCTACTCACTCAATCTGCTTGCATGCCAGGTGAAACTGAAACGTCAGAAGATCCTGGAAATCAAGGAAATGTATCCACTGCAATTCAACCTATTGTAATCTCGACCTGGAATCATGGTATAGAAGCTAATAATGCTGCCTGGAAGGTGCTGTCAAATGGAGGCAATGCCCTGGATGCAGTTGAGCAGGGAGTAAGGGTAACCGAATCCGATCCCACTAACCCGAGTGTTGGCCTTGGAGGGGCTCCTGACCGGGAAGGGAAGGTAACCCTTGATGCATGCATCATGGACCACAAAAACCGTTGTGGAGCTGTAGCATTTCTTGAACACATTGAGAACCCAATTTCCGTTGCCCGGAAAGTAATGGAGGAAACCGAACACGTTATGCTGGTAGGAGAAGGGGCTTTTCAATTTGCGCTTGAAAAGGGTTTCGAAAAAACGAACCTGCTCACGGAAAATTCCAAAAAAGCCTGGTTGAATTGGCTGGAAACTTCCAAGTATAAACCAGTCATCAATATTGAAAATCACGATACCATTGGATTATTAGCCATGGATGTCGAAGGTAATCTATCCGGTGCATGTACTACCAGCGGGATGGCATACAAATTACGAGGAAGGGTAGGAGATTCTCCAATCATTGGTGCAGGGTTATTCGTCGATAATGAAGTTGGTGCTGCATGTGCAACCGGCGTAGGGGAGGCAGTCATCAGGATTGCAGGTAGTGCTATTGTTGTTGAGTTGATGCGGCAAGGCAAATCTCCACAGGAAGCTTGCAAAGAAGCAGTAGATCGAATTATTAAAAAGCATGACAATGTTGACAATTTGCAAGTTGGTTTTATTGCGTTGAATAAACAAGGAGAGATTGGGAGTTACAGTGTTTATAGTGGGTTTAATTTTGCTCTTAAGACTGAAAACACAGAAGAACTCACCGATGCTCCATATTTTATAAAACATGAAGAATCCGGAGATTGAAGTATGTATTGAACAACCCGCTACCGCCAAATTAGCCGGACTGTTTAATGCAAACAGAGTTGAATTGTGTTCTGCTCTTGACCTGGGAGGTTTAACACCCTCTTTTGGTCTGATTGAAGCTTGCCGGGCCATTGACGGCCCCGAAGTCTATGCAATGATCCGGCCAAGGCCTGGAAATTTCTGCTACGATTCGGATGAGATTTCCATAATGAAAAAAGATATTATCGCAGCAAAAAAAGCAGGAGCTCATGGTGTAGTTTTTGGGTGTTTGTTGCAAAATAATACCATTGATGAATCATCAACAAGTCTGCTTTTGGATGTTGCCCGATCCCATGAACTTGGCACCACCTTTCACAGGGCTTTTGATTTCGTTCCGGATGTGGAAACAGCCCTGTTACAACTAATTAATATCGGAATAAACAGAATACTCACCTCAGGGACAAAAGCCAAAGCTATCGATGGAGTAGAGGTTTTGAAAAAACTCGTCAGCCTGTCTGATGGAAGAATTGACATTATGGCCGGAAGTGGAATCAATGCCGGCAATGTGCTTGAAATTTTAGAAACAGGCGTGCAGGCAGTTCACTTTACTTCGAAAAAGCCCCTTGAAACCTCAGATGAACTCAATATGGGAAAACAATACATACCCGATCAGGAAAAAATTAAAAAGATAATCCATGCAATTTCAAAGTAACGACCTATTTAAATCCTTATTTCTCACCATTTTATTTTTATCTGTGACAACTTCAACATTTAGTCAGGCTGGTTTTCAAATGGACCTTACCAATAATTGGGAATTTCAACTTGCAGAGAGCGGAACAATTGGCGATGAAGCCAAAGCCTTAAGTGAAAAGTGGTTTCCGGCTACTGTGCCAGGTGTCATACATACGGATTTACTTGATAATGGTTTGATTGAGGATCCTTTCTGGGAAACGAATGAAGTTAAACTGCAATGGATAGAGTTGGAGAACTGGAATTACAGATCTTCTTTTCAGATCAGTAAAGATCAGTTATCCAATCAACACATTGAAATTGTTTTTGAAGGGTTAGATACCTATGCAGAAGTTTTTATCAATGGCAAAAAAGTCCTGGATGCA
This sequence comes from Bacteroidota bacterium, assembly GCA_008501835.1. GTDB lineage: Bacteria > Bacteroidota > Bacteroidia > Chitinophagales > Saprospiraceae > BCD1. The sequence goes on along the minus strand of QQUB01000387.1, from coordinate 2,414 downwards.
TTTAATATGTTCAGAACATGGCGTTCTGATGTAAAACCATTGCTCAAAGAAGGAGAAAATGCATTGTTGATCAAGTTCAGATCTCCTGTTTTGGAAAACAGTCAGAAGGTATTGGACTATCCGGCTAAATTACCTTCAGGTAATGAAACTGTTGAGGTCCAGGTAGGATCTTTTACCAGGAAAGCTGCTTATCATTTTGGCTGGGACTGGGGCCCAAGGTTTGTAGGTTGTGGGGTATGGAGACCTGTTTACCTGGAATTCTGGAATGAAGCGAGAATAAAGGATGTATTTTGCCGGACCACTGAATTGACAGAAGAAGAGGCCAATGTAAAGATCAATCTTACCATTGAAACGTCTGAGGCAGGGCAATATAAAATGAACTTCAATGACAGAAGTATTACCCTTCCGCTAAATGAAGGCAAGAATGAATTAGAGTACGATTATAAAATTTCCAATCCAAAACTTTGGTGGCCAAATGGCTTAGGTGCTCCTAATTTGTATAATCTTGACATTGAGATATTCAGAAATAAATCTTTGGCAGCAAGGCATTCTACCCATTTTGGGGTAAGAACCGTCAAACTCATTAATGAACCTGACGAGATTGGCACATCCTATTATTTTGTTGTAAATGGTCATCCGGTATTCATGAAAGGGGCCAATTACATCCCACAGGATATTTTCCTGCCGGAAGTAACAACTGACCGATACAAAAAACTGATCGCTGATGTAAAGGGTGCCAATATGAATATGCTTCGGGTTTGGGGTGGAGGTATTTATGAGAACGATATTTTTTATGACTTGTGTGATAAAAACGGAATCCTGGTTTGGCAGGACTTTATGTTTGCCGGAAGCATGTATCCAGATTTTGAGGACTTTAAGTCCAATGTGGAAGCAGAAGTAATTGATAATGTGAAACGCCTGCGTAGCCATCCCTGTATTGCTCTGTGGTGCGGAAATAATGAAATTGAAGCCGCCTGGTTCAACTGGGGCTGGCAGAAAACCTATGGTTACAGCGAAGCAGATTCTTTAAAAATATGGAATACTTATCTGGGTATTTTCCGGGAAATGATTCCAGAGTACATTGAGCAATTAGACCCTCTTAGACAGTATGTAAGTACTTCGCCGCTTAGTAATTGGGGAAAATCCGTCAACTTTAATCATAGTTCCATGCACTACTGGGGTGTTTGGCACGGCAGGGAACCTTTTGAGAACTTCAAAACCAATGTTGGCAGATTTATGGCCGAATATGGCTTCCAGTCTTTCCCAGCCATGGAAACCATCAGGAAATTTGCCGCTGAGAGCAGTTATTCCCTTGAGTCTCCTACTATGGCCAATCGACAGAAGAGTTATATCGGAAATGGAATGATCAAAAACTATACAGAGGACTGGTATGGCAAGACGGCTACTTTTGAAGAATTCGTTCATTACAGCCAAAAAGTACAGGCAGAAGGCATTAAAACGGCCATTAAAGCCCATAGGATGAATAAACCGCATTGTATGGGAACTTTGTTCTGGCAATTGAATGATTGCTGGCCCGGACCATCGTGGAGCTGTATGGATTACTACGGCACATATAAACCTTTGATGGATGCAGCTGCCAATTATTATAAACCTGTAGCTGCTTTTATGGATGTTAATGATGACACCTTTGAAATTGTGGTGGTATCCGACAAGTTAGAGCCGACAAAAGGGAATATCAATCTCAGACTTGTAAGCCTGGAAAATGAGGTGCTCCGACAGTGGAATATAGCCATTGACGTACCTGAGAATGGGGTTCAAAAATATTTCTCTATGAAAATTAATGAGCTTCTGCAAGGTGAGAAAAAGGAGAATCTTTGGGCGGAACTAAAAGTAACAGTAGAAAATGATCTTATTTTCAAAGATGTTTATTATTTTGTGCGACCAAAGGATCTGGGGAAATAGATTATTGACATCCTTGACGTTTAATCCCGGATTTTCGTAAAACTCTATTCCATTTAATCATCTACTTATCTCGTAAAAATAGGGGTTACTCTATTTGAAATGTATCATTGTAATACAACACTCTTGACAAAGCCACCTTGGCCAACTAACTACAAACTCCCGTTGTTCAGTAACCAATGAGGTAATAAACTAATTTTTAATAAAATCAAAGAACACAATTTGCTATGCATTATTCCAAGTTGATCATGGGAGGGTTTTTGATCTGGCTGTTGTTTTTCGCAGGAACCATGCCCGAAACAAAGAAATGGGATTTCTGGAAGGAGCGGGACGGTGTAAAGGTTTACACTCGTCTAAATACCGGTTCTAAGGTCAAAGAGTTAAAGATGGAAACCACTTATAAAGGCTCCTTGTCAAGTTTTGTGGCTGTTCTACAGGATCTTTCTTCCTATGACCGTTGGGTTTACGGAAATAAGAGTACCAAAATGGTAGAT
>QQUB01000655.1 GCA_008501835.1 Bacteroidota bacterium | reverse complement strand
TTCACGGAAGGACAAAAATCAAGAATGAGAGCTTTGTTCGACACCGGTGGTGCTCGTCAAAGTTTGCTCAACTCCAACGGATGTGGAGAAGGTACAACTCCTACCTGTGATGATGGCATTCAGAATGGTGATGAGGAAGGTGTAGACTGCGGTGGTTCTTGCCCTAACCCTTGTCCTGGTTGTGAAGATAATGAAGTGACTATTACCATTAACCTCGACAATTATCCTGAAGAGACCAGCTGGACTGTTACTGATTCAAATGGAGGTACTGTTGCTTCGGGCGGTACTTATGGAAGCCAACCTGACGGATCAACAGTAGTTGAAGTATTATGTCTTGTTGACGGATGTTATGATTTCAACATTTTTGATTCTTACGGCGATGGTATTTGCTGTGCATATGGAAATGGATCCTATACCGTAACTGATGCTGGTGGAAACACATTGGCTTCAGGAGGTAACTTCGGTTCTTCAGAAAGCACTAATTTCTGTTTTGGCGGTACGAGCCCTGTTTTCGGTTGTACTGATCCTAATGCTCACAATTATGATCCTAATGCAACGGATGATGATGGCTCCTGTCAAACCTGCACAGACGGCACCCAAAATGGTGACGAAACCGGTATCGACTGTGGCGGTTCTTGTCCGGATGCTTGTCCTACTTGTGATGATGGAATTCAGAACGGTGACGAAACCGGCGTTGATTGCGGTGGCTCTTGCCCTGACACCTGTGGCGGCGGAGGTTGCAGTTATGTAACCATTGACGACAATAACTTTGACAGTGGCTGGGGAATCTGGAATGACGGAGGTTCTGATTGCCGCAGAAGTCGTCGTGATGCTGCATATGCAAATAGCGGGCAATACTGTATTCGTTTGAGGGATAATACTTCCTCTTCTGTAATGACCACGGACAATCTTAACCTTGCTTCCTACGATGAAATCACTATCGATTTCACCTTTATTGCCAGTAGCATGGAAAATGGTGAGGATTTCTGGCTCCAGGCATCTACTAACGGTGGGGCCTCTTATTCCACACTTATTTCCTGGGCAAGTGGATCTGAGTTCGTAAATGGACAACGGTATTTCCCTTCAGTAGTAATTACGGGAACTTTCACCAGTAATACAAGGTTCAGGTTCCGCTGTGATGCTTCTAATAACTCAGATTTCGTTTACATAGATGATGTAGTAATTTCAGGTTGTTTGAACGGAAACAGAGAAAGCGGAGAAAGTATTTTTGCAGAAGTTATTGAAACTGAATCATCTGAAAGTGCGAGAATTATTGAATCCACTGAAAATATTTCAGACGTTAAAATGTTCCCTAACCCAACCAGTGGTTTAATGAATGTTACATTTGATATTGAGGAAACTTCTGAAGTGCAATTGATCGTTACTAATATTACCGGACAGGTGATCCATTCACGGGATCTTCAGATCAATGCCGGAGAATATAAAACGGAGATCGACGCCAGTGGTTTTGGACAAGGAATTTTCTTCCTTAACATTGCTACAAAAGACGGAGTGATCACACAGAAATTTGTAGTCGTCAGATAAGAAACTGTATTGACGAAATAAAAAAAGCCCTTCCTCAAAATTTTGAGGAAGGGCTTTTCCTTTGGTGGGACTTAATAATCTTTGTGACGCTCCCAGTAATTCTGGTCTTCAATTTCTTCGAGTATCGTCAGATAATTCATATACCTGAGTTCACTGACAGTTCCTTCTTCGATTCCATCTTTCACGGCACATCCAGGTTCATTCCGGTGAAGACAACTACCTCCGAATTTACAATCAGGCGACAACTCAAAAAATTCTCTGAAGTTATGAGCCAAATCCATAGGTTCCAGGTGGCTAAAACTCAAGGTTTTAATCCCCGGAGTGTCGATCATGCTGCCCCCAAATTCAAGCGGAAACATCTCGGCAAAAGTGGTGGTATGCTGACCTTTTCCGGAAGAATCTGACAACTCCTGTGTCCGTAATTCAAGGGTAGGCTGCAGCGAATTCATTATACTCGACTTTCCAACTCCCGACTGGCCTGCTATCAAATTTGATTTTCCAGCCATAGCTTTCTTCAATGCCTCAATTCCGTCCCCCTCTATAGCTGACACCAGCATACATTGGTAGCCTATACTTTCATAGATCTCTTTTAAATATTCATAAATAGCCAGCTCTTCTTCACTGTAAAGATCTGCTTTATTAAATATGATAATTGCGGGAATATTATAGGGTTCTGTCATCAACAGAAATCTGTCGATAAAACCTTGTTTGAGATTAGGTTCTATGATGGTCACTATCAAAATAGCCTGATCAATATTACTAGCCAATAAATGCAGTGAATGCTTCTTCCGGGGAGATTGGCGTACGACATAATTTGTTCGGGGAAGTATTTTTTTAATGGAACCTGTTTCATCAGCTTCCAGGTCAATTTCGACCTCATCGCCAACGGCCACCGGATTGGTTAATTTCAGGCCTTCCAACCTGAATTTCCCTTTAATACGGCACTGAAGTTGCTGACCATCCTCTAACAAAACCGTATACCAACTACCTGTCGATTTTACTACTGTTCCTTGCTTCACTTATTTCTGTTTTATTGCTACCTGATGCACTGCATTGACCATCTGCTCGAGCAAATCAGGATCTTTTTCCAATACATTTCCCACAACGACAACATCTGCACCCGCAGCCACGGCCTCAAAAGCTGCTTTGGGCGTTCTGATTCCTCCCCCAACGATCAGGGGTACCGATAATCGTTTACTCAGGTAGGAAATCATTTTTGGAGAAACCGGCCTTTGTGCTCCGCTTCCGGCATCCATATATATAAGTTGTAACCCCAACATTTCACCAGCCAAAGCAGTACTGTAAGCAATCTGCTTTTTACCATTTGGAATAGGCGTTGTATTGCTCATATAAGAAACAGAAGTCGGCACTCCACCATCTATCAACATATAACCCGTTGGCAGGATTTCCAGTTCCGTTTGTTTCAGATAAGGTGCTGCAATGACCTGTTGCCCTATCAAAAAATCAGGGTTACGACCGGAAATCAGGGAAAGAAACAAAATTCCATCGGCATACTTACTGATCTGCATAACATTGCCCGGAAACAAAAGCACTGGAATATCACTCAATGATTTTATTTGTCGTACACATGCATCCACCCTGTCCTTGAGCAAAAGACTGCCCCCAACCAAAATAAAATCGACTTTGGCATAAACGGCTTTGGTAACCAGATAGGCGATCTGGTCCGAATCACATTTGTCCGGATCGATGAGTAAAGCAAATTGTTTTCGGTTGCTCTTACTGGCTTCTATAATTGTTTGCAGGATTGTCATTGGTGCAAAGATAGAATTCCTTTGCTTGTTAAGGTCAACTTATGATAAGTAAACTCAATCTTAGCCTTTAAAGAAGTTGCTGAGTATTTCGAAAGCTTCCTCTCTGGTTTGATAGGTTTTATTAAGAACATTGGAATTTCCATTAAGCATGGCTGAAAGTCGCTTTCCAGGTTGTTTTCGGTAAAGGCATAAAATTGTTTTACCCAAATCTTCCGCCTTTCCTAATTCATATCCAACGCCAAGAGAAGGAGTTGTAACTTCCGCAACCACTACATCACAGGATCTTAACCACTCCATATCCCGTTCATAAATACCCTGGTCAGTAAGCTGATCTTCACCATAAACACTGAGGTGCTGGTCTCCAACATGTTCTGTGAGGACTTCTCCGAATTGTTGAAGAAACTGAATTAAATCGAGATAAAGGGCTCTGTCATCCCTGCCTCCTCGAATGGAACCGGCGAAATAGATTTTCAAGGTACTGGTTGCTGGTTACAAGTTTCTGGTTGCTGGTTTATAGATCGAGTAATAAAGTTACAGGATCTTCCAGTAATTTTTTCACTTTTACAAGGAAGGTAACAGAGGTACTTCCATCGATTACCCGGTGGTCATAAGACAATGCAAGGTACATCATTGGCCTGATCTGGACTTCCCCGTCAACTGCGACAGGGCGCTGCTGAATGGTATGCATTCCCAGAATGGCAGACTGTGGCTCATTGAGAATCGGTGTACTCATCATGGAACCAAACACACCTCCGTTGGTAATGGTAAAGGTACCTCCCTGCATTTCCTGCAAAGTGAGGGTCCCTTCTCTGGCTTTAACTGCCAGATCTTTAATGGCCAACTCAACTTCTGCAAAATTCAAAGATTCTACATTCTTAACCGGAGGCACTACAAGACCAGTCGGAGTGGAAATCGCAATAGATATATCCGCATAATCGTGGTAAATGAGATCATTGCCATCCAAAGCGGCATTCACATCTGGCATTTCCATCAATACCTTGGCGCATGCCTTGGCAAATAAGGACATGAAGCCAAGTTTCACACCGTACTTTTCAACAAATTGCTCCTGGTATTTTTTACGCAGCTTCATGATCTCCGAAAGATCCACTTCATTAAAAGTGGTGAGCATCGCCGTTTCATTTTTAGCTTTCACCAAACGACCGGCAATGGTCCGGCGCATACGGCTCATTTTCTTACGGCTCTCATTGCGGCTAAATGCCGTCGGTGCAGATGTTGCAGCTGGCTGAGCTTTTGGTGCTTCTGCCTGAGGGGCAGGAGCTGTAGTTTTATTTTGAGCTGCTTTTTCAGCATCGCTTTTTGTTATACGACCGTCTTTCCCTGTACCGTTCACATCTGCGGCGCTCAGTCCATGCTCTTTCATGATCTTTGCTGCAGCTGGTGAAGGATGTCCTGAAGCATAGGAAGCGGTTCCGGCATCCGCAGGTACTTCTTCTTGGACAGGTTCAGCTTTTGGTGCTTCCGCTTTTTCAGTTTTAGGAGCCCCATCAGGCTTCGCCGCAGAGGTATCTATCCTGGCAACCAATGCACCAATTTCCAGATCATCATCTTCCGCAGCCACATGAATGAGGATACCTGCTGCTTCCGCAGGAAATTCCAATGTTGCTTTATCTGATTCAAACTCACAGATTGGTTCATCCAGTTCCACATATGCACCGTTTTCCTTTAACCATTGGGACAAGGTCACTTCTGTAATGGATTCCCCGATCACCGGGACTTTCATTTCAACTATACTCATTGTTTCGGTCGTTTATTTATTGGCCACAAAAATCCGTCAAATATTCCTGGTTTACAAACAAAGAAATGTAAAAAATGGAATGTTGATGATAAAAGATAGCTTCCTTTGCTGAAAGGAAGTAAAAAAACAGATAATACTAAGAGAATACTTCAAATAATGAATTTGTTTATTGCTTCATCAGAAATTTATGAAGGCTTGCGGTTCCATCTTTTCCTTCACTGGAAATAAGCAGGGAACCGTCAGATGAAAAACAAATGCCTTCAGGTTGAGGAACCATTTTCTTTTTCATCTTTTCAATATGAAGTATCTCTCCGGAAGGGGTCATAATCAAGAGCAATCTTTTGGTAGCAGAGAGTATATAGATTTCTCCAGTAAGCGGGTGGATGGCAATTCCGGAAGGATTGAAGGTAAACTTTGTTTCGCCCGGTTGAAAATATTCAGATATTTTTTCAAATTGCCTGAGTGTGGGAGTGGTTTCCACAAAGTTATATACATCCTCAAATTTGATGATATAAGCAGGTACCGGATCCAGTTTCATGGAATCCAGACTAAATTTATAAATGGCTTTTTCAAGTACTACCGAATCTCCTTCAATTTGAGAACTTCCTTTACAGGCTAACAGCAGGCAGTTTTGTCCGGCATCATAAGCAAGTCCTTCCACATCATTTTGCTTTTCCAGCAGGGTATTGTATTTTTCCATTGTCTGCTCCGGCGTTCCAATTGCCTTGATCTGGTAAATTGTTCCGGTACTTTTAACCACATAAAGTTCATTACCTACCTTTTCTATTCCCTCATAATCTCCGTCTTTCCAAAAAGGAATTTCCTGCAAAATAGATCCGTCTTTAAGGCTAACTTTAAAAATTACTCCTTTTTCATCCTGGACCGCCCAGACAAAATCTCCGGAACTTCCCATGTCCAAACCCGAAATCTCTTTGAGCTTACCCGGCAAATCAAGTGAAAGTTCCGGGCTTTCCAGGTCATAAACCAAAGAATAAGTTTGGGTTGAATCCGTATATGGTTTATCCGAAGTTCCGGAAACTCCTTTACACGCTCCAAATAAGGTTGTGGTGACCAAACCAATTACAAAAAACATCAAACAAAGGATGTGTTTTCCTTTTCCTGCTTTTTTTACTTCCTGCATAATTTTCTTTTCCGGATTAAAATCTTTGAGAGAGAACGATAATTCAGAATGGGTTAGTATGAAGGCTGGTTTTATGTTTGTACATAAAAGGTATTAAGTTTAACCGCAAGGACGCAAGGAGTTCGCTAAGCACGCAACGTATTTTCCCAAAATTCATATTTTAGGTTACAATTCAACCAAAAACCAGAAATGGAGCTTAGCGACATCCGCGACAAATATTGTCGGGACCAGCAACCAAAATCACCTAACCCTGCTTTTTCCGGAAAACCAGGTACAATCCCCAGATGATAAGCGGAATACTCAACAACTGCCCTGTGGATAAAACATTTCCAAAATAGGTCTGTATTCCTCCCAGGTCTTCTTTAAAGTATTCCAAAACAAAACGTCCACCCCAGATCAGCAATAACCATAATCCGAATATATGTCCAAGTTTATGTCGTTTATCCGTTTTCCAGTAAACCCAATCAAGAATGACAAAACTGACCAGGTAAAAAAGTGCTTCATAAAACT